>JBJESA010000213.1:0-9095 GCA_051882535.1 Oscillospiraceae bacterium | reverse complement strand
ACTTCGACCAAGCCTACACCGTCTGTGCAGAGATAAACTGCGACCGCCTGAAAGCAAAGGCAGACGTTACCCGTGCGGGGTCACAGGATTGGGAATTCGTGTTCACCGAGCCGAAGCAGTTAAAGGGTGTAACCCTGTGTTACGGGACGAGTGGATTGTCCGCTTCCCTTGGGAATTTGTCATTCAGTGCGGACGAAAACTCCGAGTATGCGATGCTCCCCGAGATAATCGCCCAAACGATTGACACGCTGCCGATGATTCCCTCCGAGAGCCTTACCAAAGAGGACGGCACGCTTGTCGCAGAATCCGCTTTTGACGGCGAGAAAGTCACCATATCCATGGACGAAAAGACGGGCAATCTCATCACGCTGAAGTGCCCTCACTATCAGCTTGCCGTAACCTTCTCCGAGCAGAAGCCGTATGTATCAAACCTCCCCGACGAGGGCGGGCTGATTCCCCCCGAAAGCCGGTCGGAATAAGCAGAGTTCAATATTTATGCCAAAATCTCCGAATTCCCCTTGAAAAATTATCAGAAATATGTTACAATAAAAAGGATTAAAGGACTTTTTGAAACTTAGAGGGAGGTTTTTTGAAGTTCGCAGAAATTTCTTATTGGAGTGGTATTTATGAATTCATTGGTTTTGGCTGCTGAGGCTGCACCCACTTTTCTGGATCGCCTCACGGAAATCAACGGAGCGATAAACAGCTTCGTTTGGACTAATCTGGGACTTGTACTGCTTATCGGAGCGGGAGTTATTCTCACCGTGGCAACTAAGTTTTTTCAGGTGTCGCACATCAAGGAATGGTGGATGAACACCATCGGCGGTATGTTCTCACGCAAGAGCGGCGTCCGCAAGAATAAGGAACATGGTTCGGTATCGCAGTTTCAGGCATTGTGTACCGCACTTGCAGCGACAATCGGCACGGGTAATATTGCGGGTGTCGCGTCTGCTATCTGTGTAGGCGGCCCCGGTGCGGTGTTCTGGATGTGGATTGCGGCATTCTTCGGAATGATGACGAACTTCAGCGAGAATGTTCTCGGTATCTACTACCGCCGCAAGAACTCCGAAGGCGAGTGGAGCGGCGGTGCAATGTACTACCTGCGTGACGGACTTGGCGGTTACAAAGGGTTTAAGTACATAGGCAAAGTGCTTGCGGCAATGTTTGCCGTGTTTGCCGTTCTTGCAAGCTTCGGTATCGGCAATATGGGACAGATTAACAAAATCGTCATCAATCTGGATAGTGCGATTTTGAAGAATGTAAATCTCGGTTACGCATTCGGCAATGTAAAATGGACTTCGCTTATTATCGGCGTTGTTCTTATGATTTTGGGAGGACTGATTATCCTCGGAGGACTTAAGCGTATCGCTTCCTTTGCTGAAAAGGTTGTTCCGTTTATGGCGTGTGCTTACGTTCTGGGCTGCCTTATCATCATCTGCGTTAATATCACCGAAATCGGCTCTTATTTTGCGGCGATTTTCAAATTCGCATTTGGAATTAAGGCAGTAGTCGGCGGTGTAACGGGTGTTGCAATCAAGACGGTTATTACACAGGGCTGCAAGCGTGGAGTGTTCTCCAACGAGGCGGGTCTTGGTTCGTCCGTAATGGTACACAGTGCGTCCAACGTGCGTGAGCCTGTAAAGCAGGGTATGTGGGGTATCTTCGAGGTTTTCGCTGATACAATGGTAGTCTGCACCATGACCGCTCTCGTTGTTATGTCGAGCGGAGTTATCGACCTCAGCACGGGTGCGGTAATCAGCCCCGAAACGGGCAAGGTAGTAAGCGAAGTTGCCGAGTTGGAGAGCATCAGTGCAACGCTTGTGGCTTCGGCATTCGGTAATGTGTTCGGCTCGTTCGGAAGCATTTTCGTATCTATTGCAATTCTGCTTTTCGCGTTTACAACCGTTGTCGGCTGGTCGCACTACGGTTCCAAGTCGTTTGAGTACCTGTTCGGCGTAAAGGCGGCAAAGGGCTATAGAGTATTCTTCGTGCTGATGATTATCTCGGGTGCGATTATGACTTCTTCGCTTGCTTGGGATATTTCCGATACATTCAACGGCTTGATGATGGTACCGAACCTTATCGGCGTAATCTCGCTTTTGCCGATTGTTGTTAAAATCACAAAGAACTACGTTGACAGACGTATTCGCCATCTTGATGTGGCTCCAATGCTTTCTTTTGACAGAAAGATTGAAAAGGCACACGCAGAAGATATAAAAAACGGTATAGAGGACAGTGTCGAAGATAACGTAGGATAAAAATTGTTTTTGGGGAAATAAGGGGGTAGTGCTATGTGCGGAATAGTTGGCTATATCGGTGACAGAGAATGCTCTGATGTCCTGATGGACGGATTGGAGAAGCTCGAATACCGTGGCTATGACAGTGCGGGAATCGCAGTATTTGAAGACAACAACATCAAGACCGTCAAGACACGCGGTAAGCTGAAAGCGATGGCAGAGAAGCTCCAAACCGAGGGCAAACCTCACGGCTTCTGCGGAATCGGACACACACGCTGGGCAACGCACGGCGAGCCGTCCGATGTAAATTCACACCCGCATTCAAACGGACGCGTTACTATTGTCCACAACGGCATTATTGAGAACTATGCGGAGCTTAAGGAGTTCCTCACCGAAAAGGGCTACAAGTTTTTAAGTCAAACGGACAGTGAGGTTGTCGCGTGTCTGTTGGACTACTACTATTCCGAGCGTAATCCTCTCAAGGCGATTATGGAAACCGTAAAGGAGCTGCGTGGCAGCTATGCTCTCGGGATTCTCTTTAAAGATTTCCCCGAGCGGGTGTATGCGGTGAGAAACGGCTCTCCGCTGATTGTCGGCTGCGGTGAGCGTGAGTACTTCATCGCAAGCGATATCCCCGCATTTTTAAAGTACACCAAGCAATATATTGTGCTTGACGATGATGAAATCGTCTGCATGGATAAATCGAATGAAACGGGCGTAAAGATTTTCGATGTCCACGGTATCGAAATCAAGAAAGAAATCCAGACCGCAGAGTGGGACATCGAGCAGGCACAGAAATGCGGCTACGAGCACTATATGCTCAAGGAAATCCACGAACAGCCTGCGGTTGTGAAAAAAATGTTGGACGAACTCACCAAGGACGGAGTTCCCGATTTTTCGGGAATCGGGCTTACCGATGAAATGCTTCGCGACTTTTCGCGGGTGTTTGTAGTGGCTTGCGGAACGGCGATGCACGCGGGAATTGTGGCACGTTACGCGATTGAGAAACTTGCCCGCGTCCCCGTAACTGTTGAGGTTGCAAGCGAATTCCGGTATATGGACCCGATTGTCGGCAAGGACGACCTTGTAATAGTGGTTTCGCAGTCAGGTGAAACCGCCGACACCAAGGCAGGACTTGAGCTTGCAAAGTCCAAGGGTGCAACCACTCTTGCTGTAGTAAACGTGAAGTATTCGGCGATTGCACGCGAAGCGGATATGTGTATCCACACTACCGCAGGCCCTGAGATTGCGGTTGCTTCTACGAAAGCGTATTCGGTGCAGATTGCGGCATTGTATATGCTGGCGTTCCGTTTTGCGTATGCAAAGGGCAATATCACCCAAGACGAGATGAAGTCGTATACCGAGCAGATTTACCGCACTCCCGCAGCTATTGAGAGCATTCTTCACCGCAAGAACGAGTGCCAGTTTATCGCGTCGCAGCTTGTGAACGTTGACACGATGTTCTTCATCGGCAGAGGCTTTGATTATGCCCTGTCGTTGGAAGCGTCCTTGAAACTCAAGGAAATCACCTACATACACTCCGAAGCATACGCAGCGGGCGAACTTAAGCACGGCACCATCTCGCTGATTGAGGACAATATCCCCGTTATCACGGTAGTCACTCAGCAGAACATCTTCGCAAAGACCGTTTCCAATATGGAGGAAGTCAAGGCACGCGGTGCAAAGATAATCGCTGTGTGCAGAAAGGGTGCAGAGTTCGCGACCGGTACGGTAGATATACTGCTTCCGATTGACGCAGATATGGACGATATGCTGATTCCGCTGCCGACAATGTGTGCGTTGCAGCTGATTGCGTATTACACAAGTGTACTCCGCGGAATAGACCCCGACAAGCCCAGAAATCTTGCGAAGTCGGTTACAACCGAATAAAATGAAAACAAGTCACTTTTGATATGTCAAAAGTGGCTTTGTTTTTTCGGTTGACTTTTGCCAAAAACTTTGATATAATAAAGGAAACGACAAATTGGATTTCGGAAGGTGATTGAAATGGTTGAAGGCATTCCTGTACAAATTGTTTATGTTCTTGCTGCAATTTTTACAGTGTTATCATTTGTTTTTCTCAAAGGGAAAGCTTCTTCATTATTCGTTGGTCATAATACCTTTCGTGAACCTGCATTCAGTCAATTCTCATTGTGCAAGGCGTTTGGAGTGTGCTTATCTGTAATAACTGCGATTTTGTATATAGCTGCTTTGATATGGGATATATGTCCGGAATGGTTTATATATGTATTTTGGTTTATTATTGGCGGCGATGTCTTAATAGGTACAATAATATGTAATTTGAATATTCTAATTAAAAAATAAAATAATTCGGTATATTTCAATTTATCTGTGAGATACTAAACAGCCCGATAAGACTTTGGTCTTGTCGGGCTTTACTTGATTACGGCTGAATTATTGTCAAGTTCGCTCCAACTGCATATACTATTGCAGAAAGGGGCGATTTTATGTGTGGAATTGCGGGCGAAATTAATTTCAAAAATTCGATAAATCCCGAGGTTATGCGGAAAATGAGTGCGGTACTCACTCCGCGCGGACCTGACGCGGAGGGCATTTTCGAGGACAGGAACGTATGCCTTGTCCACCGCAGACTTATCGTCATAGACCCCGAAAACGGCAAGCAGCCGATGACATTCGGGAACTTAACACTCGTTTATAACGGCGAACTGTACAACACCGAGGAACTCCGAGCAGACTTGCTGGCAAAGGGCTACGAATTTAATGGACATTCGGACACTGAGGTGGTGTTAAAATGCTTTGCGGAGTACGGCGAGAAGTGCGTTGAGAAGTTCAACGGTATTTTCGCGTTTGCAGTGTGGGATAAAGTCACCAAGCGGCTGTTCCTTGCAAGGGACAGAATAGGAGTGAAGCCGTTGTTCTATGCGGAAACAGACGGGGGACTGGTTTTTGCAAGCGAGATAAAGGCACTGCTTCAGCACCCGTCAGTAAAGCCCGTCATTACTCGCGAGGGTGTGATGCAGATTATGCTGGTAGGCCCCGCCCGTGAGGTCGGAAACGGAGTATTCCGCGACATTCACGATATTCCCGCCGCCCATTGCGGCTGGTACGATAAGAGCGGCTTGAAATTCAAACGCTATTGGCGGCTGAAAGCCGAACACCATACCGAGGACTTCGAAACCTCCGCTGTTCACGTTCGTGAATTGATATTCGATGCCGTAAAGCGGCAGCTTGTAAGCGATGTGGGTATCTGCACTTTCTTGTCGGGGGGACTGGACAGTTCCGTTATTTCGGCGATTGCGGCAAGTGAGCTAAAGCAGCACGGGGAGCGGCTTCATACATTTTCAATTGACTATGTAAACAATCACCAGAACTTCCACGCAACGGAGTTTCAGCCTGACGAGGACGCTCCGTATGTAGCGAAAATGGCGGAGTTCATTGGCTCGGAGCATACGATAGTCACGCTCGACACACCGCAGCTTGCCGACGCCTTGAATGACGCGGTATATGCACGCGACTTGCCGGGAATGGCAGATGTGGACAGTTCGCTGTACCTGTTCTGCCGTGAGATTAAGAAGAATTTCTCCGTGGCATTATCGGGCGAGTGTGCAGACGAGATTTTCGGAGGATACCCGTGGTATCACAAGCCGGAGGTAATGAACTACAACGGTTTCCCGTGGGCTACCAGCGTTCCTGAGCGTGGGGCATTGATGAAGAATCCCCTCACCGCAGCACAGTCCGAGGGCTTCGTTCGCGAGATATACGACCGTTGCCTCAGGGACGTGGATTATCTCGACGGAGAATCCCCTACAGAACGGCGTTCCCGCGAGATGTTTATCTTAAACCTCGAGTACTTTATGGCGACTTTGCTTGATTGCAAAGATACAAAAGTAAAACAGGATTTTTTGTTATTATAAAGCCATATTCTCCTGCCATATCGGTGGGAGATTTCTTTGTTTTCAGTGAAGTCTGAGCAAAGTCAACCCGTATTTTACCTTTTCTGCACAAGAAAATGTAAAATATATTTATGAAAGAAAATGACAAGTATTATTGAAAGGAAGTCAGATTATGAGCAAACAATCGCACGAAATCAGGAATTTAAACAATTCGGAAGACATTTACGAGTTTTTTGGCATGGACGGTAACGAGGAGGCTGCTCTTACAGACAGCTATTACGAGCTGTTTGAGCTTTTGGGAGCAGAAGCGATGCTGAAACTATACAAGTATTATCACGGTGATAAGATAGAATGCCCGATGAAGCTGTATCGAGCCGAGTATATAGCCGACCTTGTTTCCCGGACACCCGACAGAAAGGAACGTGCTGATATTGCAAGAGCCGGTGGATATTCACTGAAATTCATTGAGAGCATTATCCAGAAACGCAAAAAGGAGGGGAGAAAATGATTATTGCTATTTACAAAATCGGACAGATGGTATATACACTAATTCGAGAATACTTTTCAGAGAGCACTAAAAAGAATTGTTCAGGTTGTCCATATAGGCTTGGAGTTGTTAAGACACTAGTGAATCCCTGTCTGCAGTGCAAGTACGGAAAACTCTTGCTGAAACTCGAATCCAAATAATGTACTGATAAGAACAACAGACAAACCCGCTGAATAGCAGACTAAACAAACAAGCTGCCTTCTTTGGAAGGTGGCTTGTTTGTTATATTATCACAATAATGGAATAAAATGATACTTTTTCTTCTCCTTTTTATTCCTCTTTTATCGAATGGAATTGTGGATTGTATATGTGTTATAATCAGATAAAGGAGGATTTTGTCGAAATGAATAAAACCAAAGACATCAGTATCAACCTTAACGTGCTTGACGAAAAAGGGGTATATGAGGCTTTTCACGTTGAGGGCAACGAAGCAGAAGCCCTGACAGACAGTTATTTCGAACTTTACCAGCTTTTGGGCGTTGAGAATATGCTCAAACTTTACAAGCACTACCACGGTGACAAAATCGACTGTCCTATGAAACTCTACCGTGCCGAATACGTTGCTGACCTTGCGAAGCAGACCACCGAAAGAAGGCAGCGGGCTAATATCGCAAGAGCGGCGGGCTACTCACTGAAATTTATAGAGAGTGTTCTCCAGAAGCGGAAGAAAGAGGACGACTAAACTGAATATAGTCCCCTGATTCATCAAGAAAAACAAATAAGGAAGGTATTTTATTATGAAAAAAGCACGAACCCTTTTCTTGCTGTTGGTCGTGTTGACGACCACTTTAGCACTTCTGACAGCGAGTGGCTGTAGTAGTTCAATAGACGACCCACCCAAGACTGCTGTCAACTACTATACTACTGTTATGAATTATAAGCCGTTCACAAATATGCCTGATATCACCGTTGAACAGGTTCTGAAGAGGTATATGGACGAACCCAATGGAGGATATAGCGGCTCGAATGGGGAGTATTCAGTTGTTGTAGGCGGTACAATACCCTCTCTGCAGCAGAAGGTCACATTTCATTTCACTGTTACAAATGATCCAGACGACACAACCCAGTGTTTTATTGATATAGACTCAGCTAAAATCAATGATAATGAGCTAGATTTTGATTCTACTGTTGATTATCTGTATGAGTTGTTCAGTGCATATAATGCGGGCTGTGAGGATCTTTCCCAATGGCAGGGTTCGGACCAGAGCACCTCTCCCAGAATTGACACGCAAATCTCTGTGCACGACAGACAAATCGTTGAGGGAGAAGGGTTTGAATGGGTTGAACCTATTAGTGTTGTTGGTGGAAAAATCACCGGTGTAATCAAAAATGTCAGCGGGTCAAGCAAAGGTGCTACTATTGAATTCGTTCTATATGATGAGTCAGGGTATCAGATATCCACTGCAATTGATATGACAAGCAGTATAGGAAATGGAAAATCGTGGAAGTTTGAGGCGGCAATGATGGATTTTGATAACAAAGTCAGAACCTATGAACTTGTGGCACTACATACGTTTTAAAAAATAGGAGGTATTTCATATGGAAAATACAGAACTTACTTTCAAGGAATACGTTGACAAGTACATTCTTGAGAATACAGGTTACAAATCAGCAGATGATCTTCTTGGTGCAAAGGTGAAAACCCCGTTTTTCAGCGGAGGTAAGCTAAGAAAACTCAGATTAAAGTATGTGACTTGGATTCCGTCTGCCATTGATTTAGAAGATCTTATTAGATTTCTCGACAGCTATATGAAAGAATTTTCAGGCTTTTTCGGAAGATGGTCTCTGATGGTAATGAAACAGCCAGGCGTTGTAAAATCGGCTCTGACCGGAGATAACAATCAGAGATGGCAGGAAGTTCCTTTCGGTGATGAGTCGCTTGAAAACAAATACGACGAATATATTATCGGAACGGCTGTAGAAGGCAAAGAGAACATACTTGCACAGATTAGCATAACCCACGAAGGCTTTAATCCATCTAAAGAAAAACGCCGTCTCTTTTTTAGTGTAACCCCTAGAGTATTTCTTGCTCCTTGCCCAAGTGAGTATTCGCTGTCTGTAAAGGCTATACCGATAATGCATGCCGCATTGGATTATTATCTGAATGAGTATCTCAATAAGAACGAATGAAAAACAATTCTATCTTGACGTTTTATTTGTCAATAGAATTGTTCTCAAAACGCAACTTATACAATTTTGTATATATATTATTATAAGGTAGCCAGATATGCTACCCGATAACCCATCGGATGATAACATCATTTCCCCTGAGCCAAACGGCTCAGGGGCTATTTTTGATTAAGGAGGAAACACAATGTTCAACAACCCACGTTATGCCACCCGCGGCGTCAACAGCGAAGTCCCAATGTTGACGCAAATCATTCTCTGGGGACTTATTGATTCAATGGAGGTAGCCGAGAAGGACTACCTCCAAGT
>JBJESA010000212.1:0-9127 GCA_051882535.1 Oscillospiraceae bacterium | reverse complement strand
AAGGCTTTGTCGTGTTTTCTCGCTTGGTGTCCGTTTACGAAAAAGATGGCACGTAAGTTTACACTATCCAAGCTGTCCGGAGCATTCAACATAATGGTAACGGCAGGCATTTCTCCCGATGAAATGCTTGAATACTCTGCTGAACTCGTTGACGATAAGGCTCTCTCCCAAAAACTTCTGATTTGCCGTGAAAAAGTGCTTGAAGGTGAGTATTTCGCCGATGTTATTTCCGCTGCGGGGATATTTCCAGCAATGCAGGCAAGAGGGCTGAAACTCTCGTATAGTTCAGGTTCTTTTGAGAAGGCTTGGAAAAAGCTCTCCGACCACTGCGGAGAGGCAGCAATGGAATCCGCCGAGGGACTTGTGTCATTTGTCGAGCCTGCAATCGTAATCGTGCTCACTACAGTAATCGGTGCTATTCTTCTTACAGTTATGCTCCCTTTAATGAACATAATGTCGGTTATGGGCTGACGGAGGGCGAAAATGAAAAGATTTTCGATAAAGAACGCGTCGTTTATTATCCCTTGCGTAATTTTTGCTGTGGCGATTATCTGGCTTGTTGTAACGCTTGGAAATGCTTCCCGTGCTACAGACGAGCAGGAATTGGCAGCAGTAAAATCTACTATAGAAAAGGGTATCACAATGTGCTATTCCATAGAGGGTGCGTATCCGCCCGACTTGGAGCATCTCGAAAAAAACTACTCTATCTCATACAATAAAAGCAAGTACATAGTGCATTACAGTTGCTTTGCTGATAATATACGACCGACTGTGTCGGTTATTGAAAGGGGAGGGCAATGAAGCGGTTTCAACACAAATCCCTTGCAGATACAGTGGGAACAATTGGCAGTATGCTCTTGTTTTTGCTGTTTGCAACGTGTATGCTGATGATTATCTCGGTAGCTGCCGCAACATACAATCGTATCAGCCAAAATTTCGATAACACTTTTGGCGTTACCGCATCACTTCGTTATGTATCAAATAAACTCAAAAGCTCTGAGAGTGCCGAAATCATAAACGATGGAACAGCTTTGATATTAAAGAACGGCGAAGTTGTAAGTGTGGTATACTTCACAGATGGTGGTTTATACGAACGCAGTTTTTCCTCCGACGAAGTGCCGCAGACAGAGGGTGGCGAGAAGATATTCGAGCTATCCTCGATTAAGATTGAAAAGCTAGACGAAATCTACAAAATCTCCGTTTCAAACGGTAAAGAAGACAATTTCACTTTAGTAAGAGGGTGATTTCCATTAAGTCCGCAATACAAAAGAGTCCTATTAACTTGTTCCTGATTGAGATGATTATTGCATTGCTGTTTTTCTGCGTGTCGGGTGCTGTTATTCTGAAGGTGTTTGCGGGAGCAGACAGAAAATCCCACGCTTCAGCAAGGTTGGAGCGGGTTGTAGTTCTCGCACAGTCGATAGCAGAGGCTTATTCCGTCTATGGGGACGCTGAAAAAGTCGCCGAATGCGTCGGACTTGAGCGGCTTGATACAAAAATCCCCGATAAGAATGGAGAGATTATTCTTCGGACAACAGAAAAGCAAACTGAAACCCAAGCGGGAGAACTTCGCACTCTTCAAATGCGTTTCTTCTTCAACGAGGAAGAAATCTATACTCTGGACTGCTCCTCATATATCCACAAGAACGGTGGTGCAAACATTGAATAAACAAGAAAAGACCTTGAAAACCGCAAATCTGGGAGTTGGCTATATTTCAATAATGATTATTTTCGCTTTGGTGTGTCTGGTTATCTTTGCGGTGCTTAGCCTGAAAGCGGCGTCGTCGGATAAGGCTTTGAACGAAAGAAGCGGCGAATATCTGAAAGAGTATTACACTGCGGACAATGCAGCAAAACAGAAGTTATGCGAACTGGACGAGATTGCGTTCAAGGCGAGAGAATCCGAGTTTTTCGCAGAAACCTTCCAAGAGCTGGCAGAGGGGAAAGATATTTCAATAAGAATGATACAAAACGCCTGTATTGCCGACTACACCGTTCCTGTAAACGAACGGCAAGAACTCTCGGTCAGCGTCATATTCAGACGCTCGGGAGAGTACGAAATTACCCGCTGGCAATGCCGAACACTATCTTCCGCCAATGACGAACACTTGAATGTCTGGGACGGAAATATGTAATTTGGATTTTAGGGAGGTAATATTATGGAACTTCTTGATATACTAAAAACTGCGGCAGAACTCTCCGCATCGGATATCTTTATCATTTCGGGTGCAGAATTAAGCTGCAAAGCTAACGGAGAACTTCGGAATATCGACAGCGAACCGCTCTCTACCGCTCAAACAAAGTCTTTGGTTCATGAGATATACAAGCTGGGTGGGTTTGAATTCGATACCGACAGTATTCCCAACAAAGAGATGGACTTTTCTATTTCCGTAGCGGGAATGGGAAGATTCCGTGCGAATATCTATAAGCAGCGTGGTTCCTATGCGGCAGTATTACGATATGTCCCGTTTGTACTTCCCGATGCGGAAACGCTGGGTATACCCGAGCAGGTAATGAATCTTGCCAACTGCAAGAGCGGTATTGTACTGGTGACAGGGCCTGCGGGAATAGGTAAATCCACCACGCTATCCTGTATTATCGACAAGATAAACACCGAACGCAGCGGGCATATAATAACGATAGAGGATCCCATTGAGTTTCTGCATAAGCATAAGAAATGCCTTATCAGCCAGCGTGAAATCAATATAGATACAGAAACTTACATTAACGCACTCCGTTCTGCACTAAGGCAGTCACCCGATGTCATTCTTCTGGGGGAAATGCGTGACTACGAAACAATAAGCGTTGCTATGACCGCCGCTGAAACAGGACAGCTTGTGCTTTCCACGCTTCACACGCTCGGGGCGGTAAACACAATTGACCGAATTGTTGATGTTTTCCCTATAAACCAGCAACACCAAATTCGTATTCAACTCTCCATGGTGCTTAATGCCGTGGTTTCTCAGCAGCTTCTCCCGTCAAAGAGCGGAAAACTCATTCCTGCATTTGAGATAATGACAATGAATAATGCAATCAGAACGCTTATCCGTGAGGAAAAAAACCACCAGATAGAAACCGTGCTGCAGTCTGCACCCGGTATGCAGACAATGGATAACTGTATTCTCAAAATGTTCAATGATGGATTGATTACTAGGGAAACCGCTGTAAATTATTCCTACAACCCCGAACATATGCAAAAAAGAATTTAAAATATTCAAAAAAGCTATTGACAGATTATACAAAAAAGTGATATAATTATTGGTAAGAATATTTTTTCTGTGTTTTTGGGAGGACAAGACCATGGCAGAGAATAAGAATAAGAAGAATAAGGGCAAGATAGCGTTTATGTTTGCATTTGCGGTTACCGTTCTGGGTTCCAGAGCGGCGGCAGCGACTGCGGCGGCTTCAACCGTTGATGCGAACGATTTAGATAGAAATACCACTGACAGTTCAGACCAAAACATTGGTGCAAACCCTGCTTATCAGCAGTTGTATTCTAATGTCTACATTGCAACCGATTCGGCTTACTCTGTTGCGGATTTCAAGGGACAACTCAGTTCAATCAAGAACTACGGCCTTTTTGCAAAGGACATGAATGATATGCACGTTGAGGGTAATGTGTGCATTGAGAATGCCCCTTCGCTTGACGTGTTCAACAGCAATATTGCTCAGCGTGGCACCAATGGAAGCGGCGTATATACCTGCTTTCTTGCAAAGGCACCCCAAAACACAAATCTCAAAATCGCTATGGCAGGCGGAACATCATACGAATTGATTTTAGGATTCGATTACGAGAGTTTTACATACGATAATGGTCACGGAATTGGTTTCAGAGCAAGCGGCCGTGAGTATCGCATCGAATGTGGCGGGCAGATTGACAGAGTATCCATTCGCAGAGCAGATGAGTCGGATAGTTATGCCAATATCAGTGAAACGCTTGACGATATTGCGGCTAAAGGTCAGGCACTTATTGACGAAACCGAGTTCTCCATGGAGGATTCAGCAAATTCTCTGAAAAATGCCGCATTTGCTATTGGCTGCGGTGATGTTAAGGCAGGTCAGACGCTTATTGTCAATGTTGCTGCAAGTGATATCTGCAATAACACCGAATATTTCAGAACGCTTCTCAAGAGTGAGAGCGGAGTAAAGGTTATTATCAACGTAATTACCACCGATGAAGATTCGGTTTATATGGGCATTGTAAATGATATTGACTGGGCTAGGACATGTGCAAACGTTACTGTAAACTTTGGTACATACACCGGCAATATTGTAACCGGTATGACCGGCGGCATTTATGTTGCTCCCTATGCACATCTAAGCAACAGTGGCTCGGTAAATGGTGCGGCAATTGTCCGCTCTGTTAATCTGAATGCTGAAATTCATCAGGTTACACCTCCCGATTATGTTGATGTAGAAGAAATTGAAGATGATGATGTACCCGGTGCTTCTCAACCTTCCGGTGATACAGAAGAAGATAAGGAAGATCCTACAGACGGCGAACCCGGAACAGAGCCCGACACACCGGATAATGGCGAAGACAATTCGGATACCGATAATCCCGATGATGTTGATGGTGATGATTTTGCAGATGAAGGGGATAATATTTCCGATACATCTGACGACAACACGTCTGAAGATGATACAGATGATATTCCGGAAGAACCTCCTGTCGAAGATGATGAACCCGAAAACTCCGATGATGTCGATGACCCTTCTGAAGACTCTTCAGATGATAATTCTGAAGACAACGAAGATGGCGGCGATTCCGATAACTTTTCCGATAACGCTGACGAATCCGATGAAGATGGCGATTCCGACAATGACGATAACAATGGTGATATAGACGAAGGTGCTGACGAAAACGAATCGGGGGGAGAGGCGGAAGACCCGACCGATTCCGAGGATAACGACATTCCCACCGACAGTGACGGTGAGGGCGATACTCCCGTTGTTCCCGATGATGAGCCGGAGAACCCGAGCGTTCCCGAGGATAACGACACTCCCACCGACACAGACGGCGAGGACGATGCTCCCGTAGTTCCCGATGATGAGCCGGAGAACCCAAGCGTTCCCGAGGATAACACCCCCACCGACACAGACGGCGAGGGCGATGCTCCCGTAGTTCCCGATGATGAGCCGGAAAACCCGACCGTTCCCGAGGATAACACTCCCACTGATACAGACGACGAGGACGATACCCCCGTTGTTCCCGATGATGAGCCGGAGAACCCGACCGTTCCCGAGGATAACACTCCCACCGACACAGACGGTGAGGGCGATACTCCTGTAGTTCCCGATGATGAGCCGGAGAACCCGAGCGTTCCCGAGGATAACAACACTCCCACCGACACAGACGGTGAGAGCGATACTCCCGTAGTACCCGATGATGAGCCGGAGAACCCGACCGTTCCCGAGGATAACGACACTCCCACCGACACAGACGGTGAGGGCGATACACCGGTAGAAACCGAGGATACTGACACTTCCGAAGAAATTGTGGAGATTACCGATGATGATGTACCTATGGGGTATACTCCCGATTTCGATTTTGATATGACTGCAGGCTATGATACATCGCTTGACCTTGATACTGATGATAACTCTATCGACTTCGATACAATTATTATGACCGACAGTGATACTCCGCTTGGAGGAAATCCCAATACCGGAGTAGAAGATAACACCGCAGCTTTAGCTCTTGGTGCTGCCGGTTCTGCAATTGCTCTGGCAATTAGCTCAAAAAAGTCGAAAGACAAAAAGTGATAATGTAGTAAACCCTCCCCAAGACAGGGGAGGGTTTAATTATGATGTTACAGAAAAAGCGTCCCAACAGGACGCTTAACTGTTTTTGGATATGAAGGCTTCAAACGCGAACGTTTAAAAGCTTGCCCTTGCCATCAGGAGAGGGCATATTGTCCATCATATCAAGGATTTTTGCCATGGAAGCTTCACTGGATTCCATGGTGTTTTTCAGCATTGAAACTGAAACAGCCTGCTGAACATTTGCTTGTGCCATATTCATAGACATAGCAGCGATTGACATTTCCATAAAGCAAACCTCCTCTTGTTTTTCTTAATTTTACCATATTTTAAGCAGTTTGTCAAGGGAATTTAAAAAAAATCACATTTTTATGGTCAAAATCTCTTGATTTTTTGGAAGTAATGTAGTATAATATATCTAGAGTACTAAATTGCCGCAATTGGCAATTTGTATACGGAAAAAATTGTAAGGAGTTTTTTATATGGAAAACAATATCCTCCTTGAAAGTGGCACTAACGAACTGGAAGTTCTCGAGTTTATGGTCGGAACCCAGAGCTTTGGCATCAACATTGCCAAGGTTATTGAGATTATGAATTACCAGCCGATGATTCCTGTACCCGATTCTCCACCTGAGCTTGAGGGTGTGTTTACTCCGCGTGATACGGTTATTTCTGTTATTGACTTACATAAGGTGCTTCACAAAGAAAGCACTGATTCTCAGCACGACTTGCTGATTATCTGCAACTTTAACCAGATGAATGTTGGTTTTCACGTGTCCTCCGTAAAGGGTATTCAGCGTATTTCTTGGGAGGATATTGAGAAGCCCCCGAAAATTTCGGGTGATGGTTCTACCAACATCTCCACCGGAATTGCGAAACTCAAGGATAGAATTATACTTATTCTTGACTTTGAGAAGATTGTTTCCGATATCAACCGCTCTGCTGTTATTGACACATCAGGTGCGTCCGCAGTTGATGAGAGCAAGGCTGACAAGCATATTGTTATTGCAGAGGATTCTCCTTTCCTTAACAAGCTGATTCAGAATACTCTTGCAGAGTCGGGTTATAAGAATATCGTTTCTTTCGATAACGGCAAGGACGCTTGGGACTACATCAGCGGACATAAAGAATTGCCGGGAGATATTGTTGAACACATCTCCTGTGTAATCAGCGATATTGAGATGCCGCAGATGGACGGACATCACCTTACCAAGCTGATTAAAGACGACAATGTTCTGAAGAAAATTCCTGTTTATCTGTTCTCCTCGCTAATTAACGAGCAGATGAGAGCTAAGGGTAACAGTGTAGGTGCTGACGCACAGTTCTCTAAACCGCAGATAGGTGCACTGATTAATTACCTTAATGCACATATTTAACGATTTAAAGCCTCGCATTTCTGTGCGGGGCTTTTTATTTAAAAGATATTGACTATAAAATGAATTTGTGGTACAATATAGAGTATAGGCTAATTTGCCAATCATAGAAAGAAGGTTTATTTAATGACTAAAATTGATGTATTTTCCGGATTTTTAGGAGCGGGTAAAACCACTCTTATCAAGAAGCTGTTAAAGGAAGGTTACAATACCGAAAAGTTGGTTCTCATTGAGAACGAATTCGGCGAAATCGGTATCGACGGCGGATTTATGAAGGAAGCGGGTATTCAGGTTACCGAAATGAACCAAGGCTGTATCTGCTGTTCTTTGGTAGGCGATTTTGGTAAAGCACTTGAAAAGGTACTTGATGAGTATGCCCCTGACAGAATCCTTATCGAACCGTCAGGAGTTGGAAAGCTCTCCGATGTCATTAAAGCTGTTATGGATATCGGCAGCGACAGAATAGTGCTGAACAGCTACACCACCGTTGTTGACGCGTCAAAGATTAAGATGTATATGAAGAACTTTGGTGAGTTCTATAAGAACCAAGTTGAAACTGCAAAGACTATCGTTCTCAGCCGTTCACAAAAACTCTCAGATGAGAAACTTGAGGAAGCTGTAAAAATGCTTCGCGAGCTTAACGAGCATGCAACAATCGTTACCACCAACTGGGACGATATCAGCGGAGCACAAATTCTCGCTGCTATGGAAACCAAGAACACCTTCGCAGACGACCTTCTCAAAGATGTATGCCCTGTGTGCGGACATCATCACGACCATGACCATCATCACCACGATGATGAGTGCTGCGACCACGATCATGATCACGAGCATCACCACCATGACCACGATGACGAGTGCTGCGACCATGACCACGAACACGAGCATCACCACCATGACCATGATGAGTGCTGCGACCATGACCATGAACATGAACACGAGCATCACCATCACGACCATGATGACGAGTGCTGCTGTCATGACCATGACCACGACCATCATCACCATCACCACGCTGATGAAGTATTCACCTCTATCGGTGTTGAAACAGCAAATAAATTCACAAAGGAACAGCTGGAAAATGCTCTTTCAAAGCTGTCGGGTGAGGAGTTCGGCACAGTTCTCCGTGCAAAGGGCATTGTTCAAGGGGACGGAGTATGGTACCATTTCGACTTTGTACCCGAGGAGTACGAGATAAGAACAGGTGCTGCTGATGTTACAGGCAGACTGTGTGTTATCGGCTCAAAACTCGTTGAAGATAAGATTAAGGCTCTGTTTGGTGTTTGATTAGGAGTATTACAATGGATGTTCCCGTTTATTTAATGACCGGTTTTCTGGAAAGCGGAAAGACCTCTTTTATCCTTGAAACCTTGAATGACAAGGAGTTCAGCAGGGGTGAAAAGACTCTTGTTATCGCCTGTGAACAAGGTGAAGTAGAGTTTGACGAGCGTATCATCAAAGCGTCAAACTCTGTTGTAGAGTATATTGAAAACGAAGAGGACTTTAATCCTAAGAATCTAACTGCTCTTGTAGCGAAACACAAGCCCTCCCGTGTAATGCTTGAATACAACGGTATGTGGAGCCTTCGTGATATGGCTGAAAAAGCCCCCCAGAACTGGATTTTCTATCAGATTTTCATGTTTGTAAACCACGACACGTTCGATATGTATATGAACAATATGCGGCAGCTGCTTTCCGATAATATAGCGGTTTCCGATATTGTGATTTTCAATCGTTGTGAACCCGGAAAGGTTGATAAGAAACGTCTGCGTCGTGCTGTCAAAGCACTCAATCCACGTATTGATATGATGTTTGAGTATGTGGACGGTACTGTAGAGCAAGGGTTCCAGGGCGATGACGAAATGCCGTTTGATGTTAACGCCAATCCTATTGAGATTATTCATGACGACTTCGGACTTTGGTATATTGACATCATGAGCAACGCTAAGCGTTACAAGGATAAAAATATCCGCGTAAGAGGAATGGTGTTC
>JBJESA010000211.1:0-9157 GCA_051882535.1 Oscillospiraceae bacterium | reverse complement strand
TAAGGGCTTCCCAACCCTGTTCGGTGTAAACCGTCAAGCACTTTTCTTTGATGTCCTTAGTGATATAGAAATGTTCGCCGCATTCCTCGCGAATCTTCGCAGGGAAGTTCATACGCCCCTTAGCATCCATTGTATGCTCGTATGTGCCGTACATTTCTATCCCCCTTTCCAAAAGTCACCCATTGTGTGTCTGTGAGTGCTGATTCCCGTCCTCCTCAGACGGATTTTCCGTAGATTAATTTTTCCCCATTTTTCTCTTTTATGGGTTGGTGGTGGATTTTTTATGAAATTCTCACCATTTTGATGAATTTTTCACCACTTTTACCCACATTCATATTATAACTCAATCGCAATCGTTTTTCAAGGCTTTTTATAAAACACAAAAATAGAAGTTTTGTTCATATTTTTGTGCAACTTTCACAAATTGTTCATACAAAAATTCGTATTACATCACCAAAATATGTGCATTTTTACAATATATTGTGTCATCGTTTTGAAAATTCACCTATATATTGAATGCAATCCCCAAAATGTAGGATTTGTTCTCTTTCGACATAATTTTAGAATATTTTTAGCCGAAAACGGGAAAAAATTCCCCAAACAGCAGAATTTGCATTATTGACAAACCAATGTGAATGTGCTAAAATAAGGTTACCGCTCGTTTTTATTCACGCCGAGCGTCAAAATCGAAGAAATCGAGGATACATTATGAAGACACCACAAGCCGCTGCAATAATCGCAGCGATTTCCACAGCACTGGCACTCACCGCCTGCACAAACGGAACGAATAGTACAGTCCATTCGACTGATACTCCGAACAGCAAAACCGATTCGGCAATCATCGAAAGCACGGACGACCGGACGCACCAAGCCCCCGCAGCTCTTCTCAGCATCGAAAAAGCCACAATACAACCGCCCGCCGGCACCGCGACCAAAATTGAGGGTCCGGACGGAAGTCCCATCTACACCTCGGAATTCACGACCTACACCGATAAAAACGGCAATCCTGCAGAATATGCAGATGGAAACCTTGGATACGCCGTATGCAGTGGTTTCGCCTATATTGCCCCTCCCGGGGAGCTGTGCCTGACGAACATCGACAATGCGGATATCTACAATGAAGACACGCTCAGTTTCGCAGAAGTCCCCGACACGAAATTTCAAGACTATGTGCGAATCAATGTCGGCGACAAGGTTAATGGGCTGACGGTAAAGAGTGCCTCGGCAACCTTCCGAGATGACGAAATGAATCTCCCCGAAAATACACGCGGAAAATACTTTTCGGGGTGCGAATGTGAATTCATCGGTGAGATGGAGCTTATCGGATACGCTTGTGCAGTGAAGGAGGACGCTTATGGAATTCAAGCGGGAGATATCCTGTTTGTCCCGCAGGGCGAATGTCCTCTTCCCTCAATGAGTTTCAAAACCGATGAGGAAGCAGGCGTCCACCATCTCTACTACACCGGAAGTAATTACGGGCTAACCTGGGTAAACCAATACGGACAGATTTTCCTTGGAAACACACAGGAAACCACAGCGGATATCTCCTGTTTGCCGTCGGACGGCACATTTGTGAAGGTGAAGGTTGTAATCGACAATATCCGAATGACCTCCAACAAGGACTGGATAGACCTCATTCAAGCGAATATCGTCACCATTGAGCGGCAATAATTTGGAATAGTAGAAACCCCGAAGCCTACGGCTTCGGGGTTTCTTGTTTATAGTGCGATAATTAATAACAATTGTTATATCAGTTCAAACCTGCACTCCGGTTTTCAGACTTCAGGGACTCTTTAGACTTGAGTACTAATTGAGTAATTTCCTCCGAAACATTCTTATAGTCATCAGGAAGAAAAATAAAAAAGTTCTTACTTGATGGAGCAGTTATGATTAGCGTATTAAACTCCGACGCAGCAACAGCAGAAATAGTATCGAGGGGTATATTAACCGATTGGCCAAACGAGTTCTTTCCGTATAACCGCTTATTTGTAACATTAATTTCCGACTTGGAATTCAACACAAACATTACGAATGAAGCCACAAAAAGTACAGCACAAAATATGCATACCGCCAAATACACATTCCTCCAATTATTCAGAAGATCACAAACATTGTCCGATTTCATAAGAGCTCTTAATGCAGCTTCCATTGCTTCGCGTAACTCTTTGGTTTCTAAATTTTCTAAATGTTTTCTTATGCCGCCATCAATCACAAAGCCGAAGTATAAATTAGATAATCGTTTGCAAATTTCCAAAAGAAAAAGTTCGGAAAAGATAAAACAAGCTACAGACACCATACCCGACACTATCATAATTCCTTTTGGCGTGTCGTTCAAACACTTCTTGCTGATTATAATTTCTTCCATAATACAGTTCCTCCAATTCAATATCATTGTATGAAGCACTTCCACACAACTTCGATTGCTTAAAACGCCACACTCATTTAAACAAGTCAAATTGCAATGGCATTCCACATCAATAGTTAAGTATTAACTACCACAACTATATTATATCGCATTTTAGACATTTTGTCAATAGGTTTAGTTAAAAAGGCTATAATATTTTTAACGGAGGTGTTGCGATATGACTTTAGGCGAAAAGATTAGAAACGCCCGTGAAGATATGGAACTTTCACAGCTGGATATGGCGAAACTTATCCCGATGAACCAGTCCAACTACTCGAAAATTGAACGCGATGTTCAAGAGCCGAGCATTGTTCAACTAAAACGGATTTGTCAGATTCTGCGATTAGATCCCCGCTATCTGCTTGGCCTTGATGAATTTGAATTCATCTCCCCGCAAGACATTCGGCTTCTTAATGATATCAAGGAGTTTATCAACAACCATAAAACATAGGCTATTATCATCAGTTCAAATTAACAGCAAAACGCTAAAAACCGCCCGAGAAGAATCAATTTCCTCTCGGGCGGTTTTGTCAATTTACATCACCAACTGCCAAATCAGATAGAGTATCATCAGATGCACGGGATAAAATGCATAGCAGAAGTACTGGAACGGCTTTGAGTGGTACCCCTGTTTGCCGCGATACAACCAGATAGGAATCAGTGCAAGCAAGGCAAAGCCCTGCTGAACTATTTCAATTTCGTACCCCGCAATCGGAATGGAATAGTAGTACCCTCCCAAAACGAATACATTCAATATTGTCAGACACACCAGCTGTCCGAGAAAACACCACCATTTTCTCCCCCGAAAGAAGTAGAAAACCAGCACAGTCACAACACCCACGCCGAAATAGTCAACCATTCCAATTGTTCCAAGCAGAGAACCAAGCAGCACAACTACAATGGAAATCAGCACGGTCAGCCACCATTTCTTGTAGGTCTTGATTTTCTCAACGAGAGTGATTGAAAGAAGTCCAATCAGGAATGTCCAAAGGACATTTTGATGGAACGGATAAAATATCGAGCTTGCGGTAATCAGATTAAAAGGAACTTCGGAAATCACCGCACCCACGAGCAATCGCAATATGTACTTGCGGACATTGGAAGTGTGAAAATATCCCTCCACAATCATAAACGCAAAAATCGGGAATGCAATTCTTCCGATACAAGTCAGCCACTCCTGTGCGGGGAGTATCGTAGCCCAAAGATGGTCGCACAGCATCAGCGTCATCGCAATAATATGGAGTGCGAAAGAGCTTATTCCCTCGAATTTTTCGTTCTTCATTGATTCTGTCCTCCTTTCTATGCGTAAACAAATTCAAACAACAAGCCGCTTCTGATGGATATATCAAAAGCGGCTTTGTAATGCGGATGAATTGAAATAGAATTATTCCTCGTCGTCAGAATCGGGTGCGTCCCAGTTGTGCCATACGTTCTGCACGTCGTCGTTATCGTCTAGCATTTCAAGAAGCAGTCCCATCTTCTTTAACTGGTCTTCGTCGGTGAGCGTGGTGTAGGTGGAAGGCACCTGCTCTGCCTGTGCGGAGATTACCTCGTAGCCACGCTTGGTGAGTTCCTCGGCTACCGCACCTACCGCGGAAGGATCGGTGGAAATCTCGACAACTCCGTCCTCAAAGCTGAAGTCCTCTGCTCCCGCCTCAAGAATATCCTCCATCGCCTTATCCTCGTCAATGTCGCCGTCCTCGTTGTTCAGCACGATAACGCCCTTGAGCGAGAACATAAAACTAACGCAACCAGAAGTTCCCATATTACCGCCAAATTTGTCGAAATAGTGACGAACCTCGCCCGCTGTACGGTTGCGGTTATC
Organism: Oscillospiraceae bacterium; assembly: GCA_051882535.1. Taxonomy (GTDB): domain Bacteria; phylum Bacillota; class Clostridia; order Oscillospirales; family Ruminococcaceae; genus CAG-115. The sequence continues at coordinate 4,928 of JBJESA010000211.1, read as the reverse complement.
GGTAAGGCAGTCAACGATAACTGCAACTCCGCCGGGGCCGTAGCCCTCGTAAACGCAGTTCTCGTAGTCGTTCTTCTCGGCACCACCCGCCGCCTTCTTCAAAAGGCGGTCAATATTATCGTTGGGGATATTATTGGACTTTGCCTTCTGCACGAGTGTCGCGAGCTTCGAATTGTTTGCGGGGTCTGCACTTCCGGTTTCCTTGATGCAAACGAGAATCTCACGGCTGATCTTGGTGAAAACCTTGGCACGTGCACCGTCCTTTTCGCCTTTTTTACGCTTAATGGTGCTCCATTTTGAATGTCCGGACATAATTAAAACTCCTTTATGTATTAGGTTTTTTGTTCTTATTTAATCGGAGGAAATCGGAAGCGATTTGCAAATCGCTTCGAACAACTCCGTTATACGCTCATCCTGTCCCGAAAGACTAAGATATCCGAAAAGTGCCTCAAGTGCGGTCGCTCTGCGATATTCGGACGGCTTTGCACTCTTGGGAACGGAAATTCCGCCCGCGTTGCGTCCACGCCGCATGATATCCGCTTCACGCTCCGTCAGCATCGGCTCAATAACGTTCACCGCCTCGGACTGATAACTTGCACGCACACGCTCTACCGCATAATCATGCAGCTTACCCGCATTGGTCTGATGCCGCATAACAACGCGGTTTCTCACCAACGTTTCATACACGCTGTCACCGTAAAATGCAAGCACGTTAGGGCTGTATGCCGCCGCTTCTTTTTCCGTTAGCCTTTCAAGCATAATTACTTCTCCAGAATATAATACACGAAACTGTACTCCTCACTGTGGAGGTTGAACATGTACATCTCCTTGTTCAATTCGCCTATTCCGCTCTGCACATCGCTGTCTGCACTGTCGTCCTCTCCGGCGAGTGCTTTCATCAGCTCGTCCATAGGCTCGTAGAAGCCATGCGTCCAGTCGCTTCGCGGCGAGATAACGAAATCCAGCACCTTGAACCCCTGATCTTTCGCCTTGCGAATAACGCCGTCCAGATGCTCGGGATATCCAAATCGATGCTCCATATAGCACCTTGTATCGGGAGATGGGTCAATTAGCCAGCAAAGCGTCCGATAGACCGCCTTGCTCTTAGGTTTCATCGCGAGTTTCAGCTGCTCGAGCCGCCTTTCAACCCCGTCAGGCTCGGTGCTGCCGTTAAACCATATAAAGTCCCAGCCGCCGTTATTTTCGAGAATTTGATACGCACCCACATGCTGCACGGTTAAGCCGGATTCAGCCGCCTTTTCCGCCCTGAAATCCTCGTAATAAGCCGCCGTTACCTCCGCCTTTGTCACCTCGGAAATGTGCTTCGGGGTGAAGTAATCATCACCGAAAAACAGTGCCTTTCCACCCGAAACATTCCCGCAAGCACGCATAACATCGCGGGTTGTTTGGTCGCTGCCCGCGGTGGAACGTTCCATCTGCATAAGCAAAGAATGCAGAAAACTCATTTTCATTCCCCCAAATTTAAGCCAATGTGGCTTAACAATGCGTTTTTCGCTTCTGAAATTATCTCACGTAATTGAACTCGAAATCAAAGATGGAAACCAGGTCGTCCTCTTGAATTCCCTGACGCTCAAGTTCGTCAATAATTCCGCTGGAACGCAGCACACGCTGAAAGTACTGCAAACTCTCATAGTCGTCCATATTGCAGGTATCAAGGATAGGTGCAAGCCACTCTGCGTCAACAATATACACATCGTCCACTTTCTGAACAGTGAAAGAACGCTTCTGCTCGTCAAGCTGTGCAAGTTCCTCAAGTGTAAGCGGCACTGCCTCGTAACGCTTCACAGGAGGCAGCTTGTCCAACTCCGCCAGCACCACGTCCATAAGTGCGTCGGTACCCTCGGTGGTTGCTGCTGAAATCCTGTGGAGCTTCAGCGACTTAGCAGCGAGATATTCTTCGAACTTCGCAATCTGATCCTCGGTTGCCAAATCGCACTTGTTAGCCGCAACAATCTGGGGAAGCTCGGCAAGTTCCTCGGAGAAATTTGCAAGTTCGGTATTTATCTTCTCGTAGTCCTCAATAGGATCTCTGCCCTCGATTCCCGACACATCGACAACATGGACAATCAAGCGGCAGCGTTCAACGTGACGCAGGAATGCGTGTCCAAGTCCCACGCCCTCGGAAGCTCCCTCGATAAGTCCGGGAATATCCGCCATAACAAAGGACTTCTCACCCTTCTTCACCACACCCAGCACAGGAGTGAGAGTCGTGAAGTGGTAGTTCGCGATTTTCGGCTTTGCAGCACTGACTACGCTGATAAGCGTGGACTTTCCGACATTCGGAAATCCGACCAGACCCACATCAGCAAGCAGCTTCAACTCCAGAATAACGTCAAACTTCTCACCGGGGAACCCAGGCTTCGCAAATCGCGGAATCTGCCGTGTGGGAGTTGCAAAATGCACGTTTCCCTTGCCGCCCTTGCCGCCCTTTGCAACGATAACAGGCTCGTCATCGGATACATCGGCAAGAATTCTTCCCGTATGTGCGTCTTTAACCAACGTTCCACGCGGAACACGGATAATAGTCGGCTCCATTGATTTTCCGAAGCAGCGTTTTGCACCGCCCGGCTCTCCATCGGGAGCAACATATTTCTTCTTGTATCGGAAATCAATCAGCGTGGAAAGGCTGTCATCAGCCTGGAACATAATGTCCGAACCTTTTCCGCCATCTCCGCCATCGGGACCGCCTGCATTCACATATTTCTCGCGGTGGAACGACACTGCACCGTTTCCGCCGTTTCCCGCCTTAATGGAAATCTGAACCTTATCGACAAACATTCTCCACGCCTCCTTATCACGCAATCATAGTTTCCCACCAAAAAACCGTTTTATCAGCCGCAGGGAAACTATATACGCCTTACTAAATCAATAAGCCGGATATGAATCCGGCTTACGACTACAAATTCACCGAATTAATCGGTATGTTGCAATTACTCGGCAGCGTATACAGAAACTTGCTTTCTGTCGCGGCCTACACGCTCAAACTTAACCTTACCGTCAACAAGAGCGAACAGAGTATCGTCAGAACCGATACCTACGTTGTTTCCGGGGTGAATGTGAGTTCCACGCTGTCTTACAAGGATATTACCTGCAAGTACGAACTGACCATCAGCACGCTTAACGCCAAGTCTCTTGGACTCGGAATCACGGCCGTTCTTGGTCGAACCCATTCCCTTTTTATGAGCGAAATACTGTAAACTGAGCTTAATCATTGTTTTTTCCTCCTCATTCGATAATCTTAACGACTAACTGGTCTGTATCCTGAGCCAACATCTCAAGATGGGTGTAGAACGCACAAATCATTCTCTGTGCCGCACGATTGCTCTTTTTGAGAATAAGCGTCACACGGTTGTCTGCAACCGTAACGCGAGCCTTCGCATCAAGAAAATCCGTGATAGTATTGCAAGCAAGCATTGTCGCGGAGCTGACGGCAGAGCAGTTCATTCCATACTCGCCCTCAAAATCCTCCTCATGACCGCTTACCTGAAATCCCAGAAACTTTCCGTCCCGCACCTTAAAAACACACTTAATCATTATGCGTTGATAGCTTCGATTCTTACCTGGCTGTACGGCTGTCTGTGGCCCATCTTACGCTTGATGTGCTTCTTAGGCTTGTATGTGAAGACTGTAATCTTCTTGCCCTTGCCGTTCTTAAGCAGGGTAGCCTTAACGGTTGCACCGTTTACGTAAGGAGCACCGACCTTAACATCGCCCTCTCCGCCTACCATTACTACCTTGTCGAAGGTGATTTCGCCCTCTGCTTCGAGCTTCTCAATAAAGAGAACGTCGCCCTCTTTAACCTGATACTGCTTTCCGCCTGTTTCAATTACTGCGTACATATTTATACCTCTTTTGTTCAGACTCGCTGTGTTAAGGCGATTACCCTATGTAATCTTGACAACCTTACACAAGCGGCTTTATTATTATATCACACAAAAACCCGTTTGTCAATAGGTTTTTTAATTTTTTATTTTCACTCGGTTTGTTTGCAAACAAGCAGTTGTAATCCGTTACATTGATTATTTTCTCACAAACACATTACTTTTCGGGGATTTTCATAGTGTTTTCACGAAATTGTTGTTTACTTTGTTCAATAGCACAAATACTCTTTTGTGTATAATGTCGAAATCGTAAAAATTCACAAAAAACCATTGACAAAGTGTGGCTAAAGTTGTATAATATACTCAAGCAAACGAAACGGATTTATCTCCGTATCTTTGTTTGTTTAGTTGTCTCCTTTCTTTTGTTCTACACATAATTTTATAATTTCATTTCCGAGCCCGCTTGGGCTCAATTTTTTTGTCTGAAATCGATATTCCTCGGAACAATACCGGTATCGACCTGCCGCATTTTCATAAAACCGCAAAAAATCGGTGTTTGGGGGATTTTTTTGAAAAACATATAGAAAATTCTTTAATAGTGTGGTATAATATTAATGTATATTTTTAGTTCACCTTTTTTGACGAAATCAAGGAGTGTTATTATGGCAAAGAAAAAAAGTACAGGTATCCCGGGACTTACCGTGAATTTCAGCTGGAAGCGGGCACTTGGTATTACCGCCGCAAAGCAGAGATTTGCCCGCAAAACGGGTATCCCCACTACAAAGGCAGGTCTTGAACGCAAAGTCGGCAGAGCGGTTCTCGACCTTTTAAATCCGGATAAAAAGGACTGATAATTATTTTTGATAGAATAAAAATTCAAGACGGCGTTTTTTTCAACAAAATAACCGACAAGCGATTTAAAGCGAATCAGATATCACTTCATTTCTACACTGATTTTGACGAAACATCGCGTGCCGACTTTGCGGCTGCTTCTTACATTCTGTCGGATAGCTGCAAGAAATTTCCGCACTACAAGGACTTATCGAAGCACTTGTCGAATCTGTACAACGCTTCTCTCACCTCCGA
>JBJESA010000210.1:0-9162 GCA_051882535.1 Oscillospiraceae bacterium | reverse complement strand
CTGCTCTCTCCCTAAGCATTTCGGTGAGCAAATCCATATCCTCGAATTCCTCGTCGACATAAATTTCGTGCGGAATATCCTCGCTGTTGGAGTAGTAGCTCAATAGGAAATCGCGACGCATCTCGGAATCGTCATATTCCTCGCCGAGGAAGAAGTTCTCCTTGTCGATAAGCCGCCCGCCGCGGTACTTAATCACCGCCACGCTTGCCATTCCGACATTCTGAGCCGCACCGATGATGTCGTACTCCTGTTTGTAGTCGAGAATTTTCTGCTGCGAGGTAAGCCGTGTGATTGCGGCTATTCTGTCACGCAGACGTGCCGCTTTCTCAAATTCGAGATTTTCCGCAGCCTGTTCCATCTGCGAAGTGAGCTCTTCAACCGATGCCTTGCTTCCGTCCTTGAGATATTCAATCGCTTCGGCGATAATCTTCTTGTATTCCTCGGAGGAAATATTACCCTCGCAAACGCCCATACACCGCTTGATGTGATGGTTAAGACAGGGCCGCTCCTTGCCGAAATCCCTTGGGAATTTCTTCTTGCATGCAGGCAGCATAAAGATGGCGTTTGCTTCCTCTACCGCCTGCTTAACGGTAAATCCGCTGGTGAAAGGGCCGATGTAATCTGCGTTCTTATCGTTTGTATTAAGCGAGTAGGTTATCCTCGGAAAATCCTCCCGCGAAATTTTGATGTAGTTGTAGCCCTTATCGTCTTTGAGAAGAATGTTGTACTTCGGCTGGTGCAGCTTGATAAGAGAACACTCCAGAACAAGTGCGTCCAGTTCGCTTCGCGTGACGATAAAATCAAAATCGCGGATATTGTCCACGAGTTTCAGCGTCTTGGCATTGTGCTGTGAATTGGAGCGGAAGTAACTGGTAACGCGGTTTTTAAGTGCTTTTGCCTTACCGACATAGATGATGTCGCCGTTCTCGTTCTTCATCAGATACACACCCGGCTCTAATGGAAGGCGGTTGGCTTTCTCCCGCAAATACGGCAGTTTTTCATTCAACACACATCACCTCCGCAAAACCCATATTCACATTGTATTATAACACACTTCGCCCCGAATTGCAATATATTTTGCAAACTTTTAAAAACCCTATTGAAAAAAACTTCAGAATGTGCTAAAATTATAGGGTATTTCAAAAATAAAAAAACAGGAAGATGACTATAGAAATGGCAACAAGGCAAAATCTCCGTTTTCGTGACGGAATAAAGGACGGACTGCCCATAGCCCTCGGCTATTTGTCCGTATCATTCACTTTCGGAATAACAGCGGTCAATATGGGAATTCCCGCGATTACAGCGGTGCTGATTTCCCTCACAAATGTCACCAGTGCGGGACAGGTCGCAGGTATCGGCATTATCGCAGCAGGCGGCGGATATCTGGAAATGGCACTTGCACAGCTCATCATCAATATGCGTTACGCACTGATGAGCCTTTCCCTCTCCCAGAAACTGGACAGCAAGTTCAACATCTGGCATCGATTGGCGGTGTCGTTCTGCGTGACAGACGAGGTGTTCGCGGTGGCTTCAGGAAAGGACAGCGACCTTCCGCCTCGTTATATGTACGGGCTTATTCTGCTTCCGTACCTTTTCTGGAGCGGGGGAACGGCTGCGGGAGCGTTGCTTGGCAGCATACTCCCCGACTCGCTGAAATCGGCTCTGGGAATCGCTATATACGGTATGTTCATTGCGATTATTGTCCCGCCCGCACGGAAAAACAGAGGCGTTCTTTTTACGGTGGCTGTGGCTGCTGCACTGAGCTGTCTGGTTTACTATATTCCGTTTTTCGACTTTATCTCAAGCGGAATATCCATCATTATCTGCACGGTAATTGCCGCCGCTCTCGGAGCAGTCTTGTTCCCTCGGGAAATAAAGGAGGAGGCGTGCGAAAATGGATAACGTCCTGTATCTGTTTATCAGCGTAGCGGTAATGGCTCTGGTAACCTACCTTGTCAGAATGATTCCGCTTGCCGCTTTCCGAAAGAAAATCACCTCGAAATTTTTAATGAACTTTCTGTATTACGTTCCCTACGCGGTGCTTGCCGCAATGACTATTCCCGCAGTTTTCTACAGTTCTGACGGCATTATAAGTGCAATTGCGGGATTTGTGGTTGCGGTTGTTCTGGCGTTCTTTGAGCGGGGACTGCTCACCGTTGCGGTATGTGCCTGTGCGGGAGTATTCCTCACGGAACTTGTTATGAAATTGATGTAAGGAGAGTTACTATGAAGCTGATGTTCGCTTCCGATATTCACGGCTCGGAGCTATGGTGCAGAAGAACGCTGGAGGCATTCGAGAACGAAAAAGCCGATAAGCTCTGCCTGCTCGGAGATATCCTCTACCACGGTCCCCGCAACGACCTCCCCGAAGGTCACGCACCGAAAAAGGTAATTTCGCTGCTGAATGCGGTCAAGACGCAATTGCTCTGCGTCCGCGGAAACTGCGACACCGAGGTAGACCAGATGGTGCTGGAATTCCCCGTGCTGCAGGACTCTGCTCTTATCTATGCGGACGGACTGGAAATGTTCCTCACTCACGGACATCACAACAATCCCCAGTGCCTCCCCCCTCTCCCCGAGGGTGCAGTGATGCTGTACGGTCACACGCATATTCCGAAAGCGGAGTGCGTAAACGGTATCCACTGTCTGGGTATCGGCTCGGTGGCTCTTCCCAAGGAAAATACTCCCCACAGCTACGTTGTCTATGAAAACGGAGAGTTTATCTGGAAAGACCTTGAAAACGGCGAATTTATGCGATATTCGGTTAAAAAAACGAGGTAAACAATGCAGAAAATCTACGGATATTTACGCCGTGCCTGTCAGGAATTCGACCTGATTGAGGACGGCGACAAAATCGCGGTGGGCGTATCGGGCGGCAAGGACAGCCTTGTGCTTCTGGCGGGACTGGCGGGACTTCGCCGCTTCTACGAGAAGAAATTCGATATTGCGGCAATCACTCTCGACCCGCGTTTCGGCGGCGTGGAAACCGACTACTCCCCCGTTGAGCGGCTGTGCGAGCAGCTCAATGTTGAGTACAAGCTTATCCGCACAGACATCGGCGAAATCGTCTTTGATATCCGCAAGGAGCCGTCCCCCTGTTCGCTATGTGCAAAGATGCGGCGAGGGGCACTCCACGACGCTGCAAAGTCGCTTGGCTGCAACAAACTCGCACTCGGTCACAACAACGACGACGCACTTGAAACATTCGTAATGAACCTCTTCCACGAGGGACGAATCGGCTGTTTCGCACCGATTTCCTACCTTTCACGGAAAGACATAACGGTTATCAGGCCACTGGTATTCGCACCCGAATATGCGGTTATGTCCTGTGTGAAACGCAACAACTTCGAGATAGTTAAATCCAGATGCCCTGTTGACAAGAAAACCGCTCGTCAGGACGCAAAGGTATTTCTCGACAATCTCGAACACGAAAACAAGGGCGTTAAGCAGCGAATTTTCGGAGCAATCCGCAAGTCGGGAATCGACCGCTGGGGCTACAAGGACGCCAAAACCGACAGCGACAACGAATAATCATCTCATAGAAAGACGGCAGTATGGGCAAGAAAAAATCAACCAATAAACCCCAAAAGAAGAAAGACACCTACTTCTTCTTTGTCAAAGACCAAGGCGAGGGTGCGGCAAAAGTCGCGGTAATCGTGCTGAAACTCGCGGAAATCGCCCTCACTACGATATTCGCACTATGCCTTGGTATCTTTGCACCCATCATCATCTGGACGGGCGAGGACGCAGAAATTGTGGCAGGAAATCCCGCTTTGATACTGTGGTTTGCCTCGTCGATACTCTACATCATCGGTATGTTTGTGGTGATGCTGGGGCACTCGAAATCCGCGGCTGCGATTCACATTGCGGCAGCATTGGGCACACTCCTCACGTACAGCAGTTTCAAGAAAATGTTCGAGGAAATCCCGAACACTTATGGTCCGTCGGGACTTTATATGCCGTGTCTGTTTATTACGATTCTCACAGTGATTATTATGTTCCTGATAAACTTCCCAAAGTGGCTGGATAAGCAGATTGAGCAGGAAAATGCAGTCGCTCCCTCCATTCTCGGTGGTGAGTACACCATCAAAAATCCCGTTGGAAGGAAGTCGGGAAATAATCAATCCAACAAGAAGCGTAATCAAAAAAACAAGCGATAAGAAAAACCTCTGAAATTTGATTTTCAGAGGTTTTAGTTTTACTTATCCCGCTCAATCAAAAGTTCAATCGCCCTGATTGCACACTTTATTCCGCGTGTGGAGTCGTTGGTCATTGTATCGGGCAGCCCCTGCTTGGAACGCTCCGCATTCCACAATGCGGTAAGTACCGCACCGCAGCGGATTCTGTGCTGCCAATCGCCGCGTGTAAGTCCCACAGCGTAAATTGCCGCACACTCCATCTCCGAGGTAAGGCAGCCGCATTTCAGATATGCGTTCCAACGCTCGCTGATGTTGTTTCCCACAGGCGAACGTTCGGGATTAGTTTCGCCGTAAAAGCTGTCCTTTGAGTGGACTACTCCAACGTGGTAGCGGTTGCCCTGTTCGTCCGTTGAAAGCTCCTTCGCTGCGTCAACAAGTGCGGTAGTGACATCAAAATCCGCAACGGACGGATACCCCTGCGGCAGATACTCATAACTCGTACCCTCCGATCGGATAGCCGCCGAAGCGACAATCAAGTCCCCGCCGAACACCGACAAATCAATGCCGCCGCTCGTTCCCACGCGAATGAATGTATCCGCTCCGCTGTCGATAAGCTCCTCAACCGCGATTGCCGCAGAAGGGCCGCCTATTCCCGTGGAGCAAACGCTTACCTTCACGCCGTTTAGATAACCCGTGTACACGTTGTACTCTCTGTTCTGTGCAATCTGCTTGGCATCGGTGAGATACGCTGCAATTTTGGGAACACGACCGGGGTCTCCCGGAAGAATTACATATCGTCCCACATCGCCGTTTCTGATTTTCAGATGGAATCTCTCATTTTCATCAATAAGTCCGGGCATTTTTCGGTACCTCCTTACTTTGCAATTTCGCTGATGCTTCTTGCCACGAGTTTTCTGAACAGGGGTGCTACTCTGTCCGCAGTTTCCTGAACCTCCGCGTGAGTGAGCGGATTTGCGGAAATTCCCGCCGCCAGATTGGAAATGCAGGAAATACCGCATATTTCCATTCCGCAATGCCGTGCCGCAATCGCCTCAACCGCCGTGGACATTCCCACTGCGTCCGCACCAAGACGTGCGTATGCACGGATTTCGGCGGGAGTTTCGTAGTTGGGGCCTGTCGTCTGAATGTACGTTCCACGCTGGAGCGGTACGCCCTCGGCAGCGGCAGAATTCTCGATAATGGTGCGGAGTCTGCGGCTGTATACCTCGCTCATATCGGGGAAACGAGTTCCCAGTTCCTCAATATTCGCACCAATCAGCGGAGAGGGTACGGAAAGCGAGATATGGTCGCAAATCATCATAAAATCTCCCGCATGGAAAGCAGGGTTAATACCACCCGCAGCATTCGTAAGGAACAGTGTTTCCGCTCCCATCAGGTGCATCAATCGTGTGGGGAGAACCACGTCCTGAACGGAGTACCCCTCGTAGTAATGAACACGTCCCTGCATTGCCACAATCGGCACGCCCTTGCAGTTGCCGAAAACGAAGCGTCCCTTATGACCAAGCACCGTGCTTTGCGGGAATCCGGTGATTTCGCTATAGTCCAGCGTCTGAACCACCTCCATGCACTCGGGAGTATCGCAGAATGCTCCAAGTCCACTTCCCAGAATCAGTGCCAATTTCGGCTTGAAGGAAACCTTCTTCTCCACCGCCTCGTAGCAACGCATCAGTTTTTCGTAAACTTCGCTCATAGTAGTACCTCCTGTTAATTATAAGATGCTGAATTATCGTTTTTAAGGCAACACCGCACAATTATTGTCGTGCGATTGTGCTAGCAGATTTTTCGTCAGATTGTACAAATTGAGTGCAGGCGGGCTGGTGCAGCGTTTTCTGCGAAGCAGATAATGCGGTCAAGCGAAATTTGTGCAAGATGGCGGAAAAGATGCAAGCAAGCGTGCGGCAAAGGCGTTAGCCGTTAATTGTGCGGTGTTGCCTTAAGTTTTACAACAAACTCTGTTCCCTCGCCCACTTTTGAGGAAACGGAAATATCGCCGCCGCACAATTCCACAATTCGCTTTACAAGCGACAAACCCAGCCCATTACCCTTGGTTGCGTGGGAATCGTCCGCTTGGTAAAATTTCTCGAAAATATGAGACAGCGAGTTTTCGGGTATTCCGCAGCCGGTATCGGCTACCGTCACCAGAATCTCATCGCTGTTTTTCACGCAGGATACTCGGATAGTCCCGCCCTCCTCGGTGAATTTCACCGCATTGCCAAAGAGATTGTACCATACCTGCGACAGAAGATGCTCGTTCCAGAAAAAGTCCACCTCGGCAAGTTCTTCCATATCGATTTCGATGTTCTTCTCCGACCATTGCGGCTCCAGACTCAGCATACAGGAACGCAGCTGCTCGTCCAGCGAGAAGTGCGTCTTGTCGGTGACTATTTCACGGTTTTCAAGGCTTGTCATAAGCAGCGTATTCTGTGACAGAACGGAAAGATATTCCGTTTCGTCCAGTATAATTTTCGTGAACTCGCGTCGCTGCTCGTCCGTGAGGTCGCCCTCGTACAGTTCCCGTGCAAATCCGCGAATCGACACCAACGGCGTTTTGAACTCGTGTGAAAACGACGAGATAAAGTCGTTTCGAAACAACTCGGTATTCTGCAGTTCCTCGGTCATCTCGTTGAAGTCTGCAATCAGTTCCTTCAGCTCCTTGACTGTGTATCGCGTCCAGATATCAGGCTCTAAACGTGTAGTGTAGTCGCCGTTTGTAACACGCTTTGTCGCCTTTACAAGCTCGGACAGGGGCTTTAGAAACGCATTCGCCGCCACAAACGCCAGCAACGCACCAATTATGATACTTGCTGCAATCAAACCGATAATTTCGGTGGTTTCGCTTTTTCCGCCCGTGAGCATATCAATAACGATAGTAGTTGTAAACGCCAGAAGTTCCGCCACCAGAATAATCAGAAACGTCAGCAGCATAAGCTTCATTCCCAAGCGGTTTACCAAACGGAACGGATTTTGTTTTTTATTCTTTTTCTTCATCAAAAGCGTATTTTGTCATTACCTCGGGATTTCTATATTCGTGCTTTTCATAGTAGCCGATAAGCTTTCCGTCCTTATCACGCAAAGCAACCATATAGACGTCCTTGTTCTGTTTCTCGTTGTGGTAGGTGAACATGATGTTGTTGTCGGGACTTTTAGAGAACCACTCGCGGACTTTTGCAATCATCTTCTGCGATTGCTCATTGTGACAGTCCATAATGCTTTTCCCGATAAGCTCTCCGTGCTTTTTGTAGTTCTCCTTTGCGGCGGGATTCATATAGACTATCTCGTCATTGATATTGCAGATAACCACCGAACATCTGTCCTGCTCTATGATACTCTTGAAGAACGGGGCAAGGTAGATGTTCCAAGTGTCCTTCTCAGCTTCTCCGAACTCCTCACCCTCGGGGACTTCATGTTCAAACGGAGGACGGACATTTTTCAGCATTTCTGCATCGCACGCTCCAAACAGAGCGAAATTTTCTCTCGCTTCGATAATGGAAAGACCATGGTTTGCTCCGCTGTTTTCCGTATCATTTTCGCCCTCATATTCCCAGAAACATACAGGGCAAATATCCCACATTTCGGAAATAGTAAGATAACCGCAAACGGGACACTTAATCATTTTTCTTCTCCTTTTTAACCGCCTTGTATCCCAAGCCTCGAACGGTAACAATCTCGAAATCGTCATTGTCGCCGAGCCGCTCACGCAGGCGGTTGATATGAACATCAACTGTGCGTGCTTCACTGTCGGAATCCATCGCCCAGAACTCGTTCATAATACTCTGGCGGGTAAATGTTTTGCCAGGAAACGATAGCAGCTTGAACAAAATCTGAAATTCCTTGCGGGGCAACACCATCACTTCCCCGTTCTTAATCACGGAGAATGAGTCATAGAGCAGTTCCGTGCCGCCGATTACCAGTCGCTGTTCCTCGGCAATCTTGCTTCGGCGAAGCAGTGCCTTTATCCGCAGAATCATCTCGATTTCGTCAACGGGCTTCACCATATAGTCGTCAGTACCCAGCAGGAACGAGCGGCGTTTGTCCTCCACTCCGTCCTTTGCCGTAATCATAAGAACAGGCATCACCATTCCCGCATCACGAATCATTTTCAGGCACGAAAAGCCGTCCATTTTCGGCATCATCACGTCCAGAATTACGAGATCAACGTGTTCTTTCTCCAGCACGGCAAGTGCGTCCTCGCCGTTCTCGGCGGTAAACACGCGGTAGCCGTTCTTTTCAAGCGTATGTTCGTATAATCGCCTGATATTCGGCTGGTCGTCAGCCACCAGTATATTGAACACCCTCTCACCCCTTTCAATGCCATTCGTAATATGCGTATTCCGTCAAAAATTCAGTGAAATTCTCCCGCGGACGAATTATCTTCTCGCGTGCGGTCACCGCTTTTTCGGGGATATTCTCCGTAAAAATCGCAATTTCGCCGCAGTTCAGCATTGTCACGTCCATCAGACTGTCACCCGCACAAATTATCGTTTTATCTGCGTTTGAAAATCGCTCTGCGAAACGTTTCACCGCCTCGCCCTTGCCTAGCGATTTCGGAACAACGTACACTTTCTGCCCCGTTGCAAAGCAGTCGCATAATTCGCCATCTCCCAGCCTTTCAAGCGTCTTTTCGGGAAAATCGCTTTTCGTAAAGAGGAAAAGTCCGTCCACCAGTCGGATTTCGAAACTCCTGTTCCCGTCATTCTCCAACAGTCGGCGGAAATGCTCGATTTCTCCCACTGCCTGACTATACAATGCCTGCGACTGTGCCAGCCAATCCTTATCGGGGACGCCGTTCACCAGAAGTATCCCACCATTGGAACACAGTGCATACCTCGGAGAAAACCCATCGATATGTATGCGAGTATACTGCTCCACGCTCCGCGAAGTCAAAGGGATAATCGTATCCGACAACAGCGGCAGCAGCACGGCTTGTCGGGGAGTAATACAGGTGATTTCCTCGCCGTTTTTATACTCCACCACGACATCGTCGGGACGCTTGTGCTTTGCC
>JBJESA010000209.1:0-9175 GCA_051882535.1 Oscillospiraceae bacterium | reverse complement strand
GGGAATTCGCCCTCTTCTCCCAGAACGGCAACCTTTTCACCGTGCTCATCACGCATAACACTCACAATAGACGTATTGGAAGTTCCAAAATCTATACTGATAAAGCTGCCTGTTTTCATTGAATAACCCACCTCTACAAATTACTTATTCAAAAGAAAATCCGAATCTTTTGAGAATCTTGAAAATTCTCAAAAGGCTTGCTCTGTTTGCCGCAAAGTTGTCCTCATTAAACGAGTGGTCGCTGTGCCGGTACTCGTCATATTCCTCTTTGAGTGCTTCGGAAACGCTTTTCTTAAGCGTTTCAAGTGCGGTGCTTTCCCGCAGTGAGTCCATTTTGAAAGACTGCTCAAGCCGTTCATTCAAACTGTCAATTTCCGATTGTGCCTCCATCAGACGACTGCGGAGTTCCGACAGCTCCATCAGGTTGATGTCGCCGCCTTGTGCCTCGTTTGCGAAAGTGGCGATAATACCGCATTCGGGGAGCTTTCCAAGCTCCGCGAACTTCTCACGCATAGCCACGCTGTGGAAAACCTTTTTAAAATCGCCAATCATTGCAGCGAGGAATCCGTTTCTTCCCACGACATTTTCGCTTGTGCCGCTGCGAATTACCCCAACAGCAAAATGTGCGGGGATTACCGCGTCATATCCACGCTCCATAAGCCCTCTGCAAAACGCAAATTCCGCAGAAAACCGCGACTTGCTCTGCGGTTCCCATAAAAGTGCGATCTGGCGTGCCTCGTCCTCGGTGAGGTCTGCGTTCTTGATGAAATAAACGCACACGGAATAGTGGAACCGACGCAGATACTCCGCCGCCAAAGCACAGTCACGCTGCTTTGAGAATTCGTCCAGCAGAAGCACAGCTCCCGCCTCTGCGGATTTTTTGCTTCTGCCCGACTTCGTGGCTAATGCGTTAAGTTCTTCGAAAGAATTCGCCATTTATCAGCCCTGCTTGCGGCTCTCGCAGTACTTGCGGAGAGCGTCAACGAGAAGGTGAGCCTTGTCCTCGGGAATAGCGGTTTCTACCCACATATCATTGCTGAGTTGAGCGGGCTTCTTGAAATCGGATTTTGCGATAACTTCGTCCATAGTGAAGAAGTTGTTCATATTGGGTGCGGAGTAGCACACAGCCATAGTGTAGGGGTGCTTCTCGATAAGTTCCTCGATTGCTTCAACAAACGAGAATGCGGGCTTCCCTCCGTCCTTTGCAGGCTCGGCGGGCTTTTCGGGCTTCTTCTCTGCCTCGGGAGCTTTCTGCTCGGTCGCGGGTGCGGGAGCGGGAGCAGATGTGGCACTGCCTTCCTCGATGGAAACCGCAATCTTCTTGAACTCTGCAAACTTTGTACGCAGCATTTCAACGCGGGAGATAGCTTCTTTAGAAGCCGCAAGTATCTCCTGTGCCTTGTCCCAATCGTCCATATCAATCGCACTGTGAGCGATTCCACGCTGTGTAGCAAGCTCTGCGTCCAAACAGCGATCCATATAAGCAATTCCGGTTTGCAAAGATAATTTTTCGTCAGACATGATAAAAATCTCCTTATGTAATAAAGAATAATATTCCAACATAATTATAACACATTGCAGCCTAAATTGCAACAAATTTTTCCTATTTTGTCGGTTTTATAGCAAATAAACAGGCGGTATTTGGGTAAAAAGCACAAAGGAGATAAAAAACAACGTGGGGGTGCAACGCACAAACGACGGACAACGTCCGTCGTTTTGCCCACACCCCCGTTCTGGGGGAAAGCCCCCAGACCCCCAATGGATTTTCTACAGACTAAAATCCCGCCCCGAAAGGGGCGGGATTGATTTATTTTAAAGCGAATAGTCACCCTTAAACACATCGAATGTTGCGAAGTAATCTTCGGGGGTTTCCGCACGGCGAATGAGCTTTACCGAGCCGTCCTCACGGAGCAGCAGTTCTGCACTTCTCAGCTTGCCGTTGTAGTTGTATCCCATCGAGAAGCCGTGTGCTCCGGTATCGTGGATTGCGATATAGTCGCCAATGTCGATTTTCGGGAGCATACGGTCAACCGCGAACTTGTCACAGTTTTCGCAAAGTCCGCCGGTAACGTCGTACTTGTGGTCGCACGGAGCGTTCTCCTTGCCGAGTACGGTGATGTGGTGGTATGCACCGTAGATTGCGGGCCGCATCAGGTTTGCCGCACAAGCGTCAAGTCCGATGTACTCCTTGTGAATATGCTTCTCGCGGATAGCGGTTGCAATCAGCATTCCGTAGGGAGCAAGCATAAAGCGTCCAAGCTCGGTGAAGATTGCTACATTGCCCATTCCCGCGGGAACGAGGATTTCCTCGTAAGCCTCGCGTACCTTCTCGCCGATTACTGCGATATCGTTTGCGGGCTGGTCGGGCTTGTAGGGGATACCTACGCCGCCGCTCAGATTGATGAACGAAAGCTCCACGCCTGTCTTTTCACGGATTTCAACCGCAGTCTTGAACATAATGCGTGCGAGAGTGGGGTAGTAGTCGTTGGTGAGAGTGTTGGAGGCGAGGAACGCGTGCATTCCGAACTTCTTTGCACCCTTTTCCTTGAGGATTTTGTAGCCCTCGATAATCTGCTCGTGAGTGAAGCCGTACTTTGCGTCCTTGGGGGTGTCCATTACGTTGGGAGAACCGTCTGTTCTGAACTCTCCGCCCGGATTGTAGCGGCAGCAGATGGTTTCGGGGATTCCCGTCAGCTTGTCGAGAACGTCAATATGGGTGAAGTCATCAAGGTTGATGATAGCCCCCAGTTCATACGCTTTCTTGAAGTCCATATCGGGAGTAGCGTTGGACGAGAACATAATATCGTGCTGCTTTGCACCGACATCATCAGAGAGCAGAAGCTCGGTGTAGCTTGAGCAGTCGAAGCCGCAGCCTTCCTCCTGAAGCACCTTCATAATGAACGGATTGGGGGTAGCCTTTACCGCGAAGTACTCGCGAAATCCCTTGTTCCACGCGAATGCAGCCTTCAGTCGGCGTGCGTTCTCGCGGATTCCCTTTTCATCGTAGATGTGAAAGGGGGTGGGGTAGGTCTTGGTAATCTCTTGGATTTGTTCTTTTGTAACAAATGGAGTTTTCATCTTGGTTGTTCCTTTCTTTAAAGTCTGTTAGTCTTTGCTAACTGACTATATTCTATCTCAAATTATCGCTCCGGTCAAGGGGATATTTTGTATTTTTATGAAAAAAACGGGATTTTCGGCAGGTTGCATATTTTTCGAATCAGAGCAGAGTTAGTTTTGACTAATTTGTCACACTCTCCGCGAAAGGTTTGCCCACTGCGGTTTGGGGCTTTTCTTTGCTGATATACCGACCGGTCACAGCAGTCACACATTCATATACTTGTTGAGAAACTCAATCGACATCGGAATCCAACGGCGGACATTCGGTCTGTAGTAGTCCTCGTTCACGCCCGAAGCCTTGTCGCAGCAGGAGATGCCGTGCGGACCTTCGTCAAAGATATGAAGCTCCATCGGAATTTTATTGGAAACGCAAGCCTTTGCCATAACCAGCGAGTTATGAGCAGAAACCGACTGGTCGTTTGCGGTACACCAGATAAACACGGGAGGTGTTCTGGGGGTAACGCGGTTTTCGAGGGAAAGCCGTGACAGGTCGGAGCGGGACGCGTCCTCGCCCAGCAGCACGTTGAAGCTGCCCTCGTGCGGGGAAGTAACGCCGCTGATTACGGGGTAGCACAGCACCGCAGCATTCGGACGCAGGTCGTCAGGCTCGCAGCCGATAGTCTTTACAAGCGTGCTGTCATTCCACATGGTTGCAAGGCAGCCTGCAAGATGTCCGCCCGCCGAGAAACCGAGAACTGCTATCTTTTCGGGGTCAATGCAGAATTCCTCCGCTCTCATACGAATTTTGTAGAATGTGTAAGCCGCGTCAACCAGCGGTGCGGGGAACTTTGCGTTTGTGGTATATGTAACGACAAATGCCGCATATCCCGCCGCCAGAAACTGGAATGCAACCGGCTCTGATTCACGCTCGGAGATGTGGTCGTACCCACCGCCCGGGAAAATCACCACCGACGGACGCTTTTCGCAGTAATCAAGCCCTGCGATACGCTCGGGAAGATATGCTTTCACAGAAGCGGTTTTCTCGGAATTTATCGAAAAAGTTTTTACGGTCATAATTAACCCTCCACTATAAGATACTACTCCTAGTATACCATTTTTCGGAAAATAAATCAAGGGGTTTAAGGGCTGTGTGTGAAATTTTTTTAAAAATATTGACAGCAAGGCGGATTTTTGATATAATTAAAATAACTGTGACTATACAAGATATATTATATAAGAGGTATCCATCGTGTTCAATAGATTGAAGAGTTTTTTTAAGAGGGCAATAGCCCTTTCTGTATCGGTGTCTTTGGCAATCGGTGCATTCGGGATTCAAAGTGTGCCTGTATATGCGGAAGCCGAATCCGAAACCGAAATCACACAAAGCGTTCCGCATAACACAGTATCGCACAGCGAGAGTTCATACTCCGAATACATCAGCCGCTATTCCGACGTATCGAGAACAGTAGTGTCGCTGTATGCCGATACTGCATCCTACTCCACTGCTCTTGGTGCTCAATGCACTCTTTTCTCCACCTATGAGGGTATGCCGAATACGCTTCATTGGGAGAACGGCGGTACGGTTACTTTCCCGTTTGAAGTCTATGCAGACGGACTGTATAATCTGGAACTTATCTACCGCACAGCCGATTCCGATAAGACGGAATTGTCACTGGGCGTAATGATTGACGATGAACTTCCGTTCAGCGAAGCCGCAAAAATCCCGCTTGACAAATACTGGAAGAACAAGACCGGCAATATCCAGTATGACAGCACTCACAAAAACCAGATTCGCCCCACGCAGGTGATTTCCAATACATGGATAACCTACACTTTGCTGAATAAATCCGGCTATGCGGTGGAGCCGTTCTCGTTCTATCTCACTGCGGGAGAACACACTATAACCCTGCAAAACGCACCTACCGAACTGTACATTGCACGCATAAACTTCACCAACACCTCCTCTCCTAAGTCATACGCAGAGATAAAGCCCACAGCGGAGCAGATTGAGGGAACTCCCGCACTTGTGAACGGCGAGGCTATCCTTGTAGAAGCGGAGATTCCGTCCTACACAAACTCAATCGCTCTCCAGCCCACCAGAGAGCCGACGGAGTATCTCGCAAGTCCCGCCCATCCCACCAATATCCGCTACAACACGATAGGCGGCACGGTGGACAGTGAAGATAATGTGTGGGACAAGCCGTCGCAGAAGGCAGTGTACGAAGTGAATGTCCCTGCCGACGGCTACTATTCGATAAATCTCCGCTGCCGCCGCAATTCGATGGAGGGGCTCTCCTCCTATCGCAAAATTACCGTAAACGGTGTTGTTCCCTGCAAGGAACTTGCTGCCGTGCGTATTGATTTTTCTCCCAAATGGCAGACGATTAACCTTACTGACGAGAACGGCGAGCCGATTTACTTCTACCTCACAGTAGGAATAAACACCATCGCTATCGAAGCGGTGACAGGCGACAGCGAAGCCTATGCCACCCGTGCTGAGGATACGGCACAAAGCCTGTATGATACCATGTGTGCATTGGAGAGCAAGTCCGACGAGGAACTTATCGCTTCTTTCAGCGAAGTCGTATCGGAACTTGACGCACAGAATCTGGAAATCAGCGAGAAGTTCGGCGTAGAGATAGCCGAGATGGGCGAGCTTTCCATGATGTTGAAATCCGCGTTGAAAAAGCCTGCGGCTGTCAGAGATTTTGCAGTTGCTCGGCAGGCGGAAATCAAGAGCCGTATCATTTCGCTGTTATCGCGGCTGCACAACTTCCATTTCCAGCCGCTGGAACTTGACTATTTCGAGATAAAGACGGTACACGAGGAGTACCGCGACACCCGCGTAAATGTGTTTAAGGCGATTGTGTTTGCGTTCAGCTCGTTTATCGGTTCGTTTTTCAAGGATTTCAACGCACTTCGTCAGCCGGATTACCGCACTATGGACGTATGGGTTTGCCTTGACCGAAAGGAAGCCGAGATTGTCAGCGATTTGGTGGAAAAGCAGTATAACTCCACCCACGATTTCAAAATCAATATTCGTCCCGATAACGGCAGCCTCTATGAAGCGGTTGTGTCGGGCAAGGGGCCGCAAGCCGCTCTCTTTGCAAATTCGGATACTATCTGCGAACTTCAGGAGCGTGGCACTACGGTAAACCTCAGGGACTGCCAGAACTTCGCGGAAGTATACGGCAGATTCCCGAGCGGATTGGCGGGAATGTACGCACATGACGGAGGGGTTCATGCAGTACCGATTACCAACAGCTTCCCCATGATGTTCTACCGCACGGATATTTTCACCGAACTTGGCATTACCCCGCCTCAGACCTGGGAGGAATTTCCCGAGGCGATGGATAAGATTTACAGCAGCGGAATGCGGGCAGGTCTTGTTTCTTCGGAGAATGACGAGAACGGTTTTACAGCGGGTGACCTCTTTATCGCAATGTTCAGCCAGACGGACGAAAAGTCACTTCAAAGCGACAGTGCAATTGCTGCATTTGAAGCTTGGGCTGAGATTTGCGGGGAGTACGGACTTTGCAGTGAGGATATTTTCGCAATGTTCAGAACGGGCGAAATGCCGCTTGTTATCGCGGATTACGCCGAGTTTTCTTCAAAACTTAACAATGAAGCGTACGAACTCAGCGGCCGTTGGAGCCTTGCACATATCCCCGGCACCTACCGTATGGTTGACGGACTGCGAAAGCTCGATTGCTCTGTAAATACAAATTCGCTTGGTGCGGTTATTTTCAAGGATTGCAAGAATGTCAGTGCGGCTTGGGAGTTTATCACTTGGTTTACTTCGGACGAGGTTCAGCAGCAGTTGGCGGACGCGTTTGGCGGCAGAAAGTATTCCTCGGCGAATATTGGTTTCTCAAGCTCGCAGTACTGGACGGAGAGGGAGTACCGCGAAATCACCACTCAGCGTGAAAACACTCTGCATATGCACGAAATATCCGCGTCTGAGGACGTGAAGAACGCGGTTTATTCCGCACTCAACCGTACTCTGCAAGGAGAAAATGCACGTGATGTATATCTTGACGAGCTTCGTCATCATCGTATTATTTCAGACTAATTCGCAGGAGGGATATACTTGACAACCGAAAATACGGGTAAAATGGGAAATCCCCGAAACAATAAAAGCACCAATCCCCTTAGTAAAAAGGAAAAGATGCGTGTGCTTCATCGCGAAATACGGAAGAACCGAACTGCATACTATTTGCTTTTGCCGTTCTTTATTCCGTTTTTGCTGTTTACCATATTGCCGATAGCGGCGGCACTGCCTATGGCTTTCACCGAGTGCAAACTTCCCGGCGGTGCGTCATTTGTAGGTGTTGAGAACTTTAAACGGCTTTTCATCGAGAACGACCTGTTTATCACGGCACTTAAAAACACCTTGCTTTCGCTGCTTGTTACGGGTTTGGGTGGATTTGTGCTGAGCATACTTGCCGCATGGCTGATTAGTCCGCTCAAAAAGCCTTTACGCATGATATTTGCCGGTATATTCTGTCTGCCATCGTTCTTGTATGGTGTGTTTGCGGTGTGGGGAATGGTGCTGGGAGAGGGTATGAATTCGCCTCTCAACAGTATGCTGATGTTGCTTGGCGTAAACACAAGTCCGGTGGACTTGCTGGGGCAGTCGCCCGTGTCGCCGCTGCTTATGCAGCTTCCTAATTTGTGGGTTTCGTTCGGAGTGGGATTTTTGGTGGTGCTTTCGGGATTTGAGGAAGTCACCGCTGATGCCGAACTATATGACGCGGCACGAGTAGACGGCATTTCCAACCGATTCGGACAGCTGCTTTTCGTTACTCTCCCCGCAATTGCCCCGCGGCTTGTACTGGCGGCTGTTTTGCAGATTGCCGCGGGATTTTCGGCGGGAAGCGTATTTACGACTACTCCCGCCAATATGACGCTCACCGATTATATGCTTACGATGGGTGCGGAAAAGTTTGACGTGGGAATGGCAAGTGCAGTCGGCGTGTTGATTACTGCATTTGCGTCACTTTTGTATTTTGTTGTGCGGAGATTGTTCCGCACAATCAACAGATAAGGGGGGGTGAGCGTTTGAGTAAGAAGAAAAAGAAGAGAAACAATGCCACGCGGCAACCCTATCAGAAGCCCGAAACGGTGAAAGTCCCCGAGGAAAAATCCGAGAACTACATCACGATTGAGATTCCCGACCAATCCGAGGAGGATACTCAAGTCGCTCAGCCGGAGGCAATCACCGAAAAAGAACACGAGGAGTTTATCGAGAAAAAACCGGAAGACAACCCCCAAGCTAATCCCAAAGATAATCCGGAAGAAAACCCCGAGAATGAAATCACCATCGAACTCCCCGATTCCGAGGCGGAGAAGATAAAGACTTTCACTCCGCAGGTGACCGCAGCAAAGAAACCGCCGCTCACTCCCGAGCAGATAGAGGCGAAGAAGCACCGCAATCGCACTATCATCACGAAAACCGCAGATGTGGTATTTGTGGTGATTATCACGCTGATGGGACTGCTGATGCTGCTGCCGATATTCTTTTCAATAGTACAGACGTTTAAATCCACCGCGGAACTCGGTAATGTGCCGCAGACATTCTTCCCGAAGGACTTTACCTTCAAGTCGTTTGTGTCGCTCTTTACCTCAACGGGAAAAATGGGCGTGCCGTTCTACCGCTTTATCTTCAATACGCTGTTTGTTGCGGCTGCGGTGACGTTCCTGAGAATAATGGTTACTATGCCCGCGGCGTATGTTCTCGCTAAGGTAAAGGCTCCGATGATAAAGACGCTCAACAGAATTGTGGAGTGGTCGCTGGCACTCACGCCCGCACTTGCATTCACGCTTAATAACGCATTGATTTCCAAAACGTGGTTTGCGGATACCTATTTTGCGGTAATACTGCCGTTTATCACATCGCCGCTTTGTCTGGTGCTTATGCGTGAGGCGATACGTCATATTCCCGATGATACCATTGCGGCGGCACAGATGGAGGGCTGCTCCCATATAACGATTTTGCGGAAGTTTGTTATCCCGCAGATTCGTCCCATTATCACGGCAGTGGCTGTTCTTTCTTTGTTCGAGATTGGCAAGATATCGGGAGGACCGCTCACATTCGGCGAAACTATGGATATGCTCC
>JBJESA010000208.1:0-2120 GCA_051882535.1 Oscillospiraceae bacterium | reverse complement strand
ATAGCGTGAAAGAAATATTTATCTCGAGCGAATAAAAGCATAGCAAAAAAGCCCTGCAATAAATCCAATTTTTTGCAAGGCGAAACACAAGAGCAAAATCTAAGAAACGGTTAGTCCTTGCTTTTCGAGAAACTTAGTAGCTTGCTTAACGGCTTTAGATAATTGCCGTTCTTTAAGAGCCTCAGGCATATCTACCTTAAACAAGTCTGTGGGATTCCAAATCTCACCAGTAGTCATCATTTGGAAAATAGCAGTGAGAATCATTCGCGCAATAGCAATAATGGCTCGTTTCTTTCCTCTGCGTTTTGAAATCTGTTCATACTTCAAACGGTAGTAAGAATTGTCAGTCGCTTTCACGGCTGCATGGGCAACTTGCACCAATGCAGGTTTGAGATATACTCCAGCACGTGTAATGCGAACAGACTTTTTCTTACCGGCAGATTCGTTGTTGCCGGGTGTTAATCCTGCCCAACAGCATAAACGTTTTGACGAACCGAATTGAGTCATATCGTTACCGATTTCGGAAATGATGGTAATGGCAGAATTACGGTCAACACCGGGAATAGTACGAAGCAAAGAGATAGTATTTTCAAAATTCGCAACCATTGTGTCAATCGCAGAATCCACTTGTGCAATAGCATCTGTGATGTAATCAAGGTGCGAACGCACAATTCTCATACGAAGCTTTTGTTCCTCTGTAATCGAATATCCTTCAATGGATTCAAGCACGGAATCAGACTTCTTTTTCAAAGAGCGTTGTAAAAGAGAGACACAGTATTCCGGATTGAAGTAATCTTCGGATATTAGATAATCTGTAATTGCAGTTGCAGATTTCCCAAACATATCCGAGACAACAGAATCAAGAGCAACGTTGCAGACGGTAAATGCGTTTTGAAAACGATTTTTCTCACTGCTTTTCATAGAGACCAGCTTGTAGCGGTAACGGGTAAATTCGCGAAGAATACGAATATCCTTTGACGGAATAAAGCTACCGGGAACCAAACCCAATCGAAATAGGTCACCAATCCACTTGGAGTCTTTAGAGTCATCCTTGTTCCCCTTTACAGCTTTTACCCATTTGGGATTAGCAATAGTAACATGAACACCTCGTTCTTCAAGGATGTTGAACACGGGAACCCAGTATTTGCCCGTAGATTCCATACAAACATCAAGACAGTTATTTGCGTGAAGCCAATCGGAAAAGCGGTGTAGGTCGGAATTGTAGGTAGAAAAACGTTTCTTTTGGTAGTGAGGTTGTACGCCGTCAGTAGTAGAGATAATCGTTCCAACCAAAAAAGTTTTGTGAACGTCTACACCACAGCAAATCGGATAAACAACTTTCAATAATATCCCTCCTCGGATTAAGATACGAGGAAAAGACAGTAACTGAATCATCACACAATCTAACAGGTGTTAAAACAATTCTTAGCGTACGTGCTCATAGGCAACACTTATTTGTGCTTGACAAGATGATTCTAACACTGATTACTATACTGTTTTCAGCAAGAAGTACCTATACGACTCCTCCTACCGTGCGTTGTAGTGTGTCTTTCCTCTTATACAGTATACAACAAATTTGTTACTAAATCGCCGCTTAACGCCAGCTTTCATTCCTATTTGTGCTGACGCTTTAGCGGCAGAATGGAGATTACTATGGAACTTTATCAAGCAATGGAAAAACGCCACAGCGTCAGGCAATATGACGAAAGGCCGATTGAGCCTGAAATTCTCGGTGCTTTACAGGCGGAAATCAACGAATGCAATAAAGAAAGCGGACTTCACATTCAGCTAATTGTCGGCGAAGAAAGAGCATTTGACAGCTTTATGGCGCATTACGGTAAATTCAGCGGAGTTAAAAATTATATTGCCCTTATCGGCAAAAAGGGCAAAGAGCTTGACGAGCTTTGCGGCTATTACGGCGAGAGGCTTGTTTTAAAGGCTCAGCAGTTGGGGCTTAATACCTGTTGGGTTGCAATGAGTTATAAAAAAATCCCCGGCGCTTTTGAGGTCGGCGAAGGTGAAAAGCTGACGGTTGTAATTTCGCTCGGCTACGGCAAAACGCAGGGTGTGGCGCATAAATCAAAGCCTGCCCAAAAGGTCAGCAATTTGAGCGGTGAAAC
>JBJESA010000207.1:0-2124 GCA_051882535.1 Oscillospiraceae bacterium | reverse complement strand
TTCAACGTCATTATCTTGGATGCGTAGGAAACAATCTGTGCGGGGGAGAAAATCATCTGGGAGGTGTTTGCAGACTGGCGAACCTCTCCGTTCAGCGAACAGGAGATGGCGAGGTTGTTTACATCAAGTTCGTCCGCGGTCACCAGACGAGGGCCGACGGGTGCAAACTTGTCCATTGTCTTTCCGATAAGCCACTGCCCCGATTGGAACTGCAAATCGCGGGCGGAAAGGTCGTTTCCGGCTGTGTATCCGAAAATATAGTCGGGTGCCTGTTCGGGGGTGACGTCCTTTGCGTCCTTACCCATTACAATAACCAGTTCTGCTTCATAATCGTACTGTTTGGCAATAGAGGGGAGCGGTATCTCCTCGTTGTGAGCGGCAAGTGCATTGGCGAACTTGCTGAACAGCACGGGGTCTTTCGGTGAGTCGGGAAATTCGTCGCACTCCTTGCGGTGGTCGCTGTAGTTCAGACCAACGCAGAGAATCTTCTCAGGGATTTCCACAGGAGGGAGAATCTTGAAAGCGTCCGTGAGCAGCGTCACATCATCTTTTACTATATCGGTGATAAAGTTGAGAAAATCCTTTCCCTCACGGATAATATCGCTCATCGTAAGGCGGAAAGTCACACCCTTGTGTTCGGCGGTTTTTTCAATGTCAACAATGCCTTTCTCGCACTCAACACCGATTCGTACTTCATTGTTGCTGCCCAGAAAACGTAGAAATCTCATAATAGCCTCTTTCTTTATATTTTAGTTTGTTATTGCTTCCGACCAGTATTCTTGATTGTAAATGTCTGTGAACTTGTAGAGAATTTTCACATTTCCGCTGCCGAGTAATGTGTTGGTAATTTTCATATCGGAACGGTAGGTCATCTTATTGCCGAGATAATAGGAGTCACGATACTTCATATCGTCCGTGTAGAAGTCGCACAAAAAGTCCAGAGTGTCACCATCTTTAAGTTCGGTGAGATTCTTGGGGAGAACATCGGTTTCGTTGTCTGCATATTCGCCCGAAGCACCCGCAATATAGGCGTTGGTTCCCTCAAAAACAAGGATAAGGTTTACTCTTTCTCCGTTGAGAAGTGCGGGAACGTAGCCGATATCGGTATTTTCGGTGCTGTCGGTGTGGTAGTAGGCAACCGGCTGACCACCGATTGAAATCCAGTCCTTTGCGGTATCCGCAACGAGATTACCCGCATCGTCGAAAGAGAATGTGTTGTCCAGACCTAGATCTATCCAGCCCTCGCCGTCATGGTAGAACACATTTCTGTCGAGTGCGTGTACCATCTCCCACTGCGACTCGGGGAGCGACATCACATAGTCGTTGCCGCTCTTTGTCCAGACGAGATTGGTGGGGTCAAAGTAGTTGTTTGCTAGATAGGACGTAGTTTCGGAGATGTCCTGACTTTTCATAAAGTCGGTGTTGGAGCTATCAAGTCCGTCAATCGCACGGTTGCCGCCGAGGAATCCGCCCAACAACTGACCGATAATCTCACTGCTTCCGCTTGAGCCGGACGAAGTGCCGCTCATCAAGTTGAACAGGGAGTTTATAGGCGATGCTGCAGCCGAACCGCCCGCTGCCACCTGACCACTGGTTTCCACCATAGCAAACTGCTTGATGCAGTCGGCGTATTCGGAGTCCATACCGATAAGTTCGTAGGTGTCGCACGCTTCGTCCACATACGAAATGCGTTTGTAGGGGAAGTAAATGGAAACGCCGTAAGCGTTCGTCATATTGGAGGAAGTGAGGTTGTATTTTACTGCACCCTTAAGTGCTTCGGCGAGCTGAGTGCCCTCGGGAGTGTTCATATTCTTTGCAAGGTGAACAAGGTCTACCTGGTCTATCTGCGAACTCTGTGCAAACTCGCGTGTGTTGTAGCGTGCGTTGGAAACCTGCTTGTACTCATTGGCGGAAATCATTCCCGAAACCGACTTGGAGAAGTTTGCAAGGTGCTGTGGAACGGTATTCGATAACTCCGCAAGGTCGATAATCGACAGCGTGGTCTTCTGACCGCGACACTTTCTGTTGCATTCGGAAACGAAGTCGTCAATAATCGACTTACCCACCTCAATGGTAGGCTTGGAGGTGTTCTGTGAGAACTCCTTGAGCCAATTGGTTTAGTAC
>JBJESA010000206.1:0-9271 GCA_051882535.1 Oscillospiraceae bacterium | reverse complement strand
CCGAAATTGAGTACGCAGGTTTCCTTAGTGCCGACGCTCTGAAATCTCTCCCGCTTGCACCCACCGTCGGTAACCACGACTCAACGACTGTAAACTACACCTACCACTTCAACACTCCGAACAACAGCGAGCTTGGCTCTAACGGAGTCGTAGGCGGCGACTACTGGTTTACATACGGAAACGCATTGTTCCTTATGCTGAATACTCAGGACACCAACACCGCAGAACACCGTCAGTTTATCGAGCAGGCAGTCAAGGCTAATCCCGACTGCAAGTGGAGATTTGTGACTCTCCATCAGGATATCTACGGCTCTGCCGAGCACTCCAATGAGCCCGAGATTACCAACCTCAGATACGAACTCGTACCCTACTTTGAGGAGTTCGATATTGACGCAGTTTTCACCGGTCACGACCACGCTTATTCCAGAAGTTATATTCTCAACGGCGGTAAAAAGAGCAACACCTATTACGATGATAAAGAAGACGAATACGATGAGATGTTCGAATTTGATATCGATGGTGCAGCTACCGACAGCACCGTGTACACCGCTTACGGCATGATTAATTCCGAAACAACCGACAGTAAGCGGAAGGCATATCTCGACTATCTCACGGCAATTGAGGACAAGAATGCAATCGACAAGTCCACTGCCGAAATCGCAAAGAATCCCGAGGGAATCCTTTATATGACCGCAAACTCCTCGTCCGGCAGCAAGTACTATGACCTCACCTCCAGAATGCAGTCCTACGTTGCAAACAGATGGCAGGAGGACGTTCCCACCTACTCTGTGGTTGAACTCACCGACACTACTTTCACCATCAACACCTACAGAACCGATACCAACGAGAAGATTGATACCGAGTTCAAAATCGTTAAGGACTCTTCCGCTAATACCGAAAACAGCGGCGATGGCAACAAGGACGCCAACCCCTCCACCGGCAGTTCAAGTGCAGTTACGACATTCGGACTTCTTGGTGCGGCAGCGGCATTGGTTGTAATTGGCGTAAAGAGAAGCAAGAAGTAAGTTTTGGAGAAAATAAATGTCGAATGAAAAACGTAAGGTTTCATCGGCAATAGTGGGAAGATGCTGCATCGTAATCGGGTGCATCATCTTCTTCGTTTTTCTGTGCCGATTAAATCTAATCGAGAAAGTGCCGCTTCTGTCAACCGAGGGCAGAACCTTTGAAAAGGCAGTTGTTACCGAGGTTATCAAGGATAATCTCGAGGAGAGCGGACTACGTCTGGGAAATCAGATTGTCGCCTTAAAAATACTAAGCGGTGATTTTCGCGGAGAAGAAGTTACCGCCTACAGTGCGTCCGGCTATCTGTATGGTGCAGCCTGCGAAAAGGGTTTGTATGTCACCGCCGTGGTGAATGAGTCGAATGGGGAACTGGTGGCATCGGTATATGGTTATTACCGCTCGCCGGTACTTTATGGGTTTGTGGCGGTTTTCCTGCTGGCAATCCGGCTTATTGGCGGGAAAAAGGGACTTTTCTCCGTGATTGGTTTGGTTTTCACATTTGTGTGTATTGTCTGGCTGTTTTTGCCGATGATTTACAAGGGTTTTTCACCCTGTCTTGCGGCGGTGCTGGTGTCAGTACTGGTGACGGTGGTGAGTATGTATATGATAGGCGGTGCGACCAAAAAGACGCTCTCCGCTATTGTCGGCACTGCCTGCGGAGTGATAATTTCGGGAATATGTGCAATGCTTGTGGGGAAACTCAGCCACATCTCAGGCTACAATGTATCCGATGTAGAAAATCTCGTATACATTGAGGATATGACCGGAATTCAAGTGGGCGAGCTGATGTTCGCGGGGATAATTATCGCGTCGCTGGGTGCTGTGATGGACGTGGGAATGTCGGTTTCTTCCACTATTCAGGAAATCAGCGATAAGAATCCCGAGCTTAGTTTTAAGGAACTGTTTCGTTCCGGAATAAATGTCGGCCGTGATATGATGGGAACGATGTCGAATACGCTTATTCTGGCATTCACCGGCGGTTCAATCAACACACTGGTCTATATGTACTGCTACGACTATTCCGCAAGGCAGGTTATGAATATGAACGACTTTGCAATAGAGCTTATCCAAGGAATATCCTCCAGTATGGGCGTAGTGCTGACTGTGCCGATTGTTTCGCTTTTTGCGGCATGGATTTTAAAGAAGAAAAGCACAGATTAATGCAAAACCGCTGCATGGTATCAGCCACGCAGCGGTTTTTCATCGTAGAATTCAAGGTTTGGTGGGGGAGAGGATTTGTTTCTTTTCCAGCCACTTTATAAGCCCCTCGCACCCCTCAACGACATCGCGGTATGTGCGTTCGAAGTCGCCAGTGTACCACGGGTCGGAGATATCACGCGGGCTGTCCGAGAAGTCGAGAAGCCGGTGTATCTTTTCCTCGCTTTTTGGAGTGGAAAAGCGGTGCATATTTCGGATATTCGCACTGTCCATTCCCACCAACAGGTCGAACTTATCGCAGTCGGAGCGTGTCATCTGCCGAGCACGCTTTCGGGAGTAGTCTATGCCCAGCCTGCGAAGAATACCGCCGGTCCCATAGTGAACACCGTTGCCAATCTCCTCTGTAGAGGTCGCCGCCGATTCTGCGACAACATCGGAAATTCCACGCTTTCTCATCAAGTCGTTGAAGATAAACTCCGCCATCGGTGAGCGGCAGATATTGCCGTGGCAGACGAAAAGTATTCTGTACATTGGTGTTGTTCCTTTCATAAGGTTTTGTTGTGCGGTTATTTGCATTGATTTGCACACTGGTGGTTTCTGGATATTCTCGGTCGTTTTCACAGAAAAATGTGCAAATCGGGGTAAATTGCGGATGCGTGTAGTAGTCAAATAGTAGTAAAAATCGGGGGGTACTACTAACAATTTTGATGATGCTTTCATTATAACACATTTTTCGTGGTTTGCAAAGTACCTTATAAGAGAAAAATCATAAAAGGAAATTCCTCTTGCAGTTTCAGTTCAAGTTCATTATTCATCAGTCATTCCTCCTTGTTAGGTTTCTATGTACTTAATGCCGTTTTCTTTTGCATATTCTATCGCATACGAGTCCCGCGGCGCTGTAATAACGATATCCCCGCAGCCCCAAAAACTATCTTTGCTAATCACCTCGACGCTCTTGGGTATCGTTATATTTTTGAGACTCACACAATCTATAAATGCTTTTCTCTCGATAATTCTTACGCTGTCGGGAATAATTACTTTTGAAAGGTCGGTGCAGGCGGTAAACAAACCGCATGAGATTCCGGTAATGCTGTCAGGAATTGTTATTTCTGCAAGGGATGTACAGTCAGAAAACACATCCTCTTCAAATCTTGTAACGCTATCAGGAATTATTACGCTTTTAAGAGAGCTGCAGGCAGAAAAAGCAAGCCTTCCAATTCTTACAACGCCGTTTGGAATGTTTATTTCGGAAAGACTTGTACAACCGCAGAATGTAAAACAGCTAATATGTTTAACACTTGGCGGAATTGTTATGTTCGCAAGTCCTGAACAACAAAAGAATGCGTAATCCCCAATGCTCGTCACGCTGTCAGGGATAGTAATGCTCGTGAGGCTCTTGCAGTTGTTAAAAGCATTATCTCCGATACTTGTAACGCTGTCGGGAATTATAACTTTGTCGAAGCTGCCGAGATATTTAACCAAAACGCCGTCTTCAATCACGAATTCATTCATAAAAACACCTCCCAAAAGTCACACATAAAATTCTTCAAAGGTGTCAAAGCAAAGACACGCTAACCGTCCTTCGGGATTGCACGCACCGCAGTCTATAAAGATATTCCTGCCGTTTTTGTAGATTTCGGGCTTGCCCGAGAAATACGGTGTCGGAGTATGCCCCATAACGGTATATACGCTTTCGTCATCAAAATGCTGTTCTGATGGGTCGGGGCGACAGAAGAGCAAATCGTCGTCCGTGTATTCGCGGAATTTCTTGTCGGGACGATAGTTCCCAAGCCCCGCGTGAACCAGAACGAAAGAATTATCTCCGATATCAACTGTTTCAATTAGTGTAAAATCATTCAGATAGTCAATAACATCTTTTCGCTGTTCCGAATTGAGCTTGCAGAATTCTGTTATTGTCGATAGACCGCCGTCCGATATCCAGACTTCAAGAATTTCCGACAAGTTATCCGATATCTTTCCTCCGTTGTTCTCAATGGTATCACTCAGCATCGGCAACACGCCCATTGCAACCAGGTCGTGATTGCCCATAAGCGGGAATACATTTGGGCGGTTCATCATATCAAAAAGGATTTCCATAGGTTGTTCGCCACGGTCAACCACATCACCGATAACGTACAATTCATCTTCTGCCCCGAAATCTATTTTTTCAAGCATTGTGATATACCTGTTGAATGCACCATGCAGGTCGCTCATTACATAGGTCATTGAAGTTCCTCCGTATCAGCAAACAGAAATTTTCCGTAATGTTCAATCGTCCCCGCCATAGGGAGCGATAAGCCATTCCCCCGCTTCGGTCACCTGATAATACTCATCTTCTTCCGTATCTACCAACAGCACGGGGATAACTCCGCTGTCAAGAACCGTGCCGTCTATATAGTAATGGGACTCTCCATCGAAATATATGTCGTGGAATCGAGGATCTCCCGCTATTTCAGCAGTACCGACATGACCTGCAACAACCTTCATATCCAAGCCATCTATTTTTCCCGTTTCGGCAGGATATTTAGAAGTAAAAACATCATCGGAAGTACTCCATTCCCACATATCGCCGGCACTTTCATCAATCCCTGCGTGGACAAAAATGGTGTTCCCCGCAACATAGTAGCGGGGAAGCATTTCAAACCATTGAATATATCGGTCATCATCGCATTCGGCGTCCTCGTAGTCGTAGTCATCGTATTGAGAGAACGCTTTCGCAGTGTAGTCGATTGCCTCCGAGCCGTTCATAACCCATTCGTCGTGATTGCCGAGCAAAGCCACAACCTTGTCCGAACCGTAACGCTCCTGAAGCGATATTATTTTGTCAAGAACGCCCCTGTTATCCGTGCCTCCGTGAATATAGTCACCGAGCAGAACAAGCATTGTATCGCTTTCGCCAAGGTGCGGGAGCACAAGCTCCAAGGCATCACAAAATTCGGCGAGGCAGCCGTGAATATCCGACATACAGTATACTCTCATATAATCCTCCATTTCGTGAAAAACACCTCCATAACATAAGTGCTTTTCCTTACACTTATATTACGGAGGTTATAATCATCAACAATCTTTAATTTTTAAGTATTTCTTCCCAGATTTTCTTCAAAAACTGATATCCGAAGTCGTCCTTTACGGTTTCTTCATCATTCTCATCAATCAAAGGGTAGTAGCAGGCTTTGGGAACGAGGCATTTTCCGGTTTTCTTTTCCGGGTTTTCATAATAATCGTAATGCGGCACGTCTTCGGGCAGTTTATTACATTTCGGACCATCTTTAATTACGAGAACCAATTGTGCGATTTCAACTGAATTAAAATCCAAATCTCCATACGTTTGCAATGCCGGATGAATGTTTCCTGTTTTACCGTCAATGTTAGGACGAGCAACTCCATACTCATTCACACCGCCGAAAAAGACATTGGGTTCTGCAGCTTTTCGTATTTCCTCGTTAATCTGATGTGGTTCAAAAACCACCTCGTTATACTCCTTTATCCACAGTTCTGATTCAGGGATATTCCTTGCTTCAGTCCAGTCGATACTGTAAGGCACCCATCTTAAATCTGAAAGTCCCTTTCTTCCTGAACTTTGTCTTTTTCTGCTCAATTTAATCGTGCCAAATTCCTCGCTTTTAATTGTGTAGCTTTTGTTTTGTTTCAATTCTCCAAATGTCATTTTAAATACCTCCTGAATTAGTCTGAGAATTTGTGCTTACACTTATATTATGGGAAACCGTATCATACGCATGTTAGAGATAGAGGTCACTTTTTATATTTTTCTTCGGATTTTTTCAGAAAATCACGAATTTTTTCTCTTATATCCTCGTCCATAATTTCAACAGTATCCGAATACTGCATTGCCCACTGTACAATCAGCGAAGGAGAGGTAACAACATCGACATAATCATAGCCCTCCTCCTCACAAGGAGTTCTCAGTTTTCTGAAATTATCACCGAACCAATTGTGCAGGACGGTATAATTCTCCCGTGCAATTTTGATTTTTATATGCCGCGGAGTATCATAACCCATATACAAATGCTCGCTCATATACTTTTCGGGATTCCATTCTTCGCGTCTGACAGAAGACAGCCTTTTCATCGGCTTGCCGTTTTTGTCTTTCAATTCGCAGATTTCGCTCATCAGGTCAATGCGGAAATGCCAATAATCTTCCTTATCCTCGGTTTTCCCCAAAAGGAAAAACATATCGTGATAAACAACGATATGATACGGACTAATTGCATAGGTTTTCTCATTAGGCACAAGGCTGCCTTCCGCATTGTAGCGGTTGTAGCGGAAACCTATCCTAGCATTATTGTTTATCGCCCGCTGAATTAAACCAACGTTTTTTCCTATGTCGAAAGCGTCGTTTCCCGACTTGGAGGGCATTTTGTTTTTTCGCCCGAATACTGCACGCGAATCAAATCTGAGCTTCTTTCTGTTTCTGTCAAACAACGGATTTTCATAATACTCACTTGCAGTAGAAAAGATTTTTCTTATCAGAACAACTTTTTCATCTGCTGAAATGAAGTCGGTAAAAGCAATCGCGGAAATAAGCCTGTCCATTTCCTCCTTGCTGAAAAGATGTATATACTGCAAGTCGGTTATAGGCGGCACTTTTGAAGGCAAATCGGATAATCCCGCATTTATTTCTTCCATATTTGCGTTCTGTCTGCGCTTTGCCTTTTTCAACTCTCTCTTTTCTTCTTGCAGGTCAAGAATGCTTTTGTTATTATCATAGACTTTGTCATAGTTTCTGTATTTTATCTTAAACTCCGAATCTTTGTCGGGTGTGTAATCCTTCGGGTTTATCTGACGAAGTATATCTTCTATTATCGCTGACAATGTAGCAGGATTTTCTGTTGTGGCACAGCCATCTTTTTTCATAGCTTCAAGGATTTCGGTTTTAGTAACCGTATGATCCTCGTCTGAAATTTCTTTAAGGATTTGCAACACCTGAATCGTCTTACTCTCTGCCATACAGTACCCTCAGCTTTCTTTTACCGTTTTCCATTGCTTTTTTCACTTCAATCACACTCATTCCGAAACGCCCGGCGAGCTTCTTTGGATCAGCACACTGCTCGCAGTCTACTCCAAACGCGGTACATAGGAGTTTAAACTCTATATCAGTAAGTATCTGTCTAACCACACTTGATGTATCATCGAAGTTATCCTCAAAGTCAACAGAAATTTCATCTGCAATATCCAAATCTGTATCATCAAGGCTTATGAACTCGGGTTTGTTGGTTTGATCTATGGATGTACCCTTGTCGATTTGAGAAACTGCTTCTTTTATGATACCATAATATATCGCATCATGAGCATAGGTTGTGAGTTTAGCACCCTTGTTCGCATCATAATTGTAATACGCCTTGATAAGTTCAAGCCAGCCTCTTTGATAGAGGTCGTCATTGTTCAAGCTGAAATCAGAAAACATTGTTTTTACTTTTTTCACAATGCTTCCGATGAATTTGCAATAATCATCGCAGTATCCCAACATATTCTTCTCCGGATTCCAAAATATAATCTTTATTCCAGGACATTATAACATATATCGAAATCTATGTCAATATAGTTATGAGAATAATCGTCGATATAGTATCAGAACAGTTTATACTAAATAAAAGTCCAGCCTAAGGTAAAAACGATAAACACCACTCATTCAAAAGCGAGGTCGGTAAAGTTGCAGAAAATCTGTTAAAATGAAATTTCAAAGCAAAAAGCCATATGAGAAACTGACAGGGGTTCACTTCAAAATTCTCCCGAGATTTTCGTTTGTCGGACTATTGATTTATAAGGAGAAATGTTGTATAATAAAAGAAGAAGCCGATTTCATTTTTAAAGGGATTCTTTCCTGCGGCAGAACGAGTTTGAAATCGCCGCACTTGACGGTAAAACGGCGGGTTCTCTGATGAAAAAGCAGAACTATAAATTACAAGGAGGTCAGCTATGTCAGAGATTTTGATTGATGTACAAGGTCTTGGAAAGCAGTATATGAAGAAAAAGGCTGTATCAAACGCTTCTTTTCAGATAAGGGAAGGAACGATATGCGGCCTTATCGGTCCTAACGGTGCGGGAAAAACAACGATAATGAAAATGCTCGGCGGGCTTGTTCTGCCGACTGAGGGAAGCATTTCTATGTTCGGTGAAACAACCGAAAAGGGGCTTGCAAAAGCACGCGGACGTATGTGTTTTATGATTGAAACACCTTATG
Organism: Oscillospiraceae bacterium; assembly: GCA_051882535.1. Taxonomy (GTDB): domain Bacteria; phylum Bacillota; class Clostridia; order Oscillospirales; family Ruminococcaceae; genus CAG-115. The sequence goes on along the minus strand of JBJESA010000206.1, from coordinate 888 downwards.
CAAAAGAAAACCTGAACGCACGCGAAAATCTCGAAAAACAGCGTATTCAGCGTGGAATACCCGATAAGAAACGCATTGACGAGGTGCTTGAAATCGTCGGGCTTTCCGATGTTGGCAAAAAGCGTGTCAGGAATTACTCTCTCGGTATGCGTCAGCGTCTTGGAATTGCAACTGCACTGCTGTCAAGCCCCGAAATAATGATACTCGACGAGCCGATAAACGGACTTGACCCCGAGGGAATAGTGGAAATCCGCGAGCTGCTTCTTAAACTCAACAAGGAGCAGCATATCACAATCGTAATTTCCTCGCACATTTTAAGCGAGCTTTCACTGCTGTGCACCGACTATATCTTCATCAATAGGGGTGAGATTTTGCAGACGGTTTCCGCTGCCGAGCTGAAAAACATCTGCCGCGAATACTGCCACATAAGCACCGACAACAACTTGCTTGCGGCGGCGATACTTGGCGAAAAGCTGGGATTGACGCAGCTTGATGTTGAGCGTGACGGAAGTATTCGCCTGTACGAAGGCTTTGACGATATGGTTACAGTATCACGCACGCTGTTTGAAAACGGAGTTATTCCGACAACCCTTTACATTAATGAAGCAAACCTCGAACACTATTACATGAATATGGTAGGTGACGCAAATGTGGAACATAATCAGAGCACTGAATTATCAGACAAGAAATGACCTTATAGTTATTGTATCGCTTATTCTTTTTGGTGTGGTAACTGTTGTTTCGCCGATGCTCAATGTGGTTGGCGTCCCTTTCAGCGAGTTTACGGGCAGTTTTTATGCCGCAAACTCCGATAATACGTTCCTTCTGTTTATCGTACTTATTGTTACTGCAAGGGTTTGTGGCTGGGATCAATCCGACAAGACGATA
>JBJESA010000205.1:0-2142 GCA_051882535.1 Oscillospiraceae bacterium | reverse complement strand
TAAACTCCTCAACTTGATTTTCAAGGTGCAGTTTTTCAATCAGAGTGCCGCCGATTACCGCTATTATAAGTCCCACAACAACATACACGACAGCGACCTTCCAGCCGAAAATGCTCATCAGCAGCACAAGCGAACCGAGGTCAACCATTGGTGATGAAATCAAGAACGAAAAGGTCACGCCAAGCGGCAGCCCCGCACTTGTAAACCCGATAAACAGCGGTATAGAGGAACAGGAGCAGAACGGCGTTACCGTTCCGAGCAAAGCAGCGATAATATTTGCTCCGATTCCGTGAAATCGTCCAAGAATTTTCTTTGTCCGTTCGGGAGGAAAAAAGCTCTGAATATATGATATGATAAAAATAAGAATACCGAGCAGAGCCATAATTTTAATCATATCATAAATAAAAAATTGAATACTGCCCACGATTTTTTCCGTTGTGTCCAGACCAAGCATATCCAACAAATTGCCTATAAGCCTGTTCAGCCAAGCCATTCCGAGAATTTCATTCTGAAAGAAATTCCAAGCTGTTTTTAATGCCTCCAAAAAATCGCCCCCTTTAATATAAATATATTCAAATGTATCTATGCAATAGCTTTAAAGGAAGTCGTGTGGAAAAGAAACGGATAGTCATCACTTTTCACAGCACGACTTGCTATTATCCTCACAATCGAAAGTTGTAAGTTCCCTCAAGTAATCCGCAGCAACGTTTGCCCCCTCCTGAGAAATAGAATAGTGCATCCATTTTCCCTCTTTTCGCCCTGCCACAATACCGCTGTCGCAGAGTATTTTCATGTGGTGAGAAAGCGTCGGCTGGGTGATATTCATTTCCTCAAGCAATTTGCAGGCACATTTCTCGCCGCTTTTCAGCAACTGTAAAATCCGAACGCGGTTTTCATCGCAAAGTGCCTTAAAGATTACAGCGGTCTTTTTAACGTCAAGTTCCATTTTCACGCCTCACATTGATTTTCTTCTATGTATCATTATACACCATATATAGAAATTTGTCAATATGTTTTTAAATTTTTTTACTTCGTCGGCGGTATGGTGTATAAAAACCACTCAAAACTTCCCTATGCAGCCATTTGCTGCAAATAAAATACTTCTGTACGAGAATTGACCATCGGACGAGCCGATAATTTTCACCTTACTTGACAAAGAAAGGAAAAACGGTTATAATAAGAAAAGATAAAACAACAGGAGGCACTTATGGATAATAGAAACAGACCCCGTACCCGTCAGAAAACCTACTCGAACGACGGCAAAGGTGCATTCAGACGCGGCAGCGGACTTGGAACAGGCCCCGTCGGACAAGGCTTTCCGGGTGGCTCAGGCGGCGGACGCGGAATAAAACGTGCGGCAATCGGCGGCGGAGGCGGACTGCTCACGATTATCGTTATTGTGTTAATGCTGTTCTTCAACAAGGGCGGCTCTGATAATAACAGCTACCCCGATAACGGCTACAACGGCGGTTATAGCGGAAACAACGGCTACACCGACAACTATATCCCGAGCGGAAAGCTGGATACCTCGGTGGCAGCCGGCTCTCGTGACAAGCGTACGCAGATTCTCGGCAGCAACCGCGACACCGTGACAATTATGGTGTATATGTGCGGCACGGATTTGGAGTCCAAGCACGGCATGGCTTCTGCTGATATGGAAGAAATGCGTGCGGCAAGTTCCGCTTTTGGCGATAACTTCAATGTTATCGTCTACACAGGCGGCTGCAGCGGCTGGAAGAACGGCGTCAGCTCTTCCGTAAACCAGATTTATAAGGTAAAGAACGGTAAAATTCAATGCCTTTCCGATAATGCGGGACGTGGTGCAATGACCGACCCAAACACGCTTTCGTCCTTTATACAGTTCTGTGCGGAGCATTTCCCCGCAAACCGCAACGAACTTATCCTCTGGGACCACGGCGGCGGTTCTGTCAGCGGCTACGGTTATGACGAAAAGAACAAGAGCAGCGGCTCTATGTCGCTTGCTGGCATTGACAAAGCACTTAAAAGTGCCAAAGTAAAATTCGACTTCATAGGCTTTGACGCGTGTCTTATGGCGACTGCGGAAAACGCACTTATGCTGGACGAACACGCCGACTACCTCATCGCGTCGGAAGAAACCGAGCCGGGTATCGGCTGGTACTA
>JBJESA010000204.1:0-9291 GCA_051882535.1 Oscillospiraceae bacterium | reverse complement strand
CTTGTTGATTATGTAAGTGCTCAAATGCAATTGCGAAAAAACGATTTTTGTTTTTCTCGTAAAACTCGGATAGCTCATTCCGCTGTTCGTCCGTTTCCAAAACCGCCAATGCCGCTGATATCATAAGACACTCCTCTCACATTACACTTTTTTCTCTCTTATAAGCGATAAGCTCAAAAGGCATAACCCGTTTGTTGTACGAACCCGGCAAAAACAATGCTAGCAATGAGTATTTTTCAAGCCCAAAGGGCTTGAAAAATACCATTGCGTTTAACAAAAATCCCATCAGCAAAGCTGATGGGATTTTTGTTAAACTGGTGCAGGCGATGGGACTTGAACCCATACGACGTTGCCGCCACTGGCACCTGAAGCCAGCTCGTCTGCCAATTCCGACACGCCTGCAAATATTATTTCAAATGCCACAGCATTCGAACAAATAATATTATACCACACCGTATCAGATTTGTCAAGCGGTTTTTGGAGATTTTTTTGAAAATACCAACACAAAGCCGAGATTTAGCCCCCGATAACGCCTAATCCCTCCAGCAGAATCTTCACGCCGAGCAGTACGAGAATTGCTCCGCCTACTATCTGTGCCTTGGACTTGTACTTCGTGCCAAACAGACTTCCAATCTTTACGCCCACCGCCGAGAACGCGAACGTCACCACTCCGATAAACGACACCGCCGGCACAATCGCAACGTCCAGAAACGCAAACGTCACGCCCACGGCGAGTGCGTCAATACTGGTTGCAATCGCAAGCAGGAACATCTTCTTCGGAGCCATTGAGGCGTCCGCACCCTCGTCCTCGTCCTTGCCGAAAGCCTCCTTAATCATATTTCCGCCGATTATGAGCAGCAGTGCGAACGCAATCCAATGCGAGAATTTCGACACCAAGTCCGAAAATCCAACTCCAAGTAAATAACCGATAACCGGCATCAGTGCCTGAAATCCGCCAAACCACGCTCCCGCAATCGCCATGTGCTTAAACTTGATTTTCCCGAGTGATAATCCCTTGCAAATCGACACCGCAAACGCGTCCATAGACAGCCCCACCGCCAGAATGAAAAGTTCCAGTAATCCCATTTTGAAGTCCTCCGTTTTTGTATCTGCGGGCAATAAAAAAAGACCCGCAGACAGTTTCCCTACTGTCTGTGAGTCTCATCGTCAGCGAAAATTTCGCCTATCATATACCGGGCTTTCGCCATTATGTCGATAGATGAGCCGATTTGCAGCTAAATTGGACAAATCAGCCGACTACTCCCTCAAAGAGTAATTATTGTTTTGTCATTATAGCATATTTTCGGAGATTTGTCAAGGCGTTCCGAGCGGATTTGACTTATTTCTTCAAAATCTTTGACAGCGAAAACCGCACGCATAGCAATAGATTTCAACCTTGATTTTTGAATTTGTGCAGAATCTACAAAATTATTCTGATATCAAAAAATCCATTGAAATCCTCTTGACTTTTTGGAGTTAGTCTTGTATAATTAGGATAGAGTTAGATTTGACTAATTCTTGAGATTCACTTGAGATTCAGAAAAAGGCGGTGTAGAATATGACATTAAGACAAGCGACCGACGGAAGAGAATACACGGTTCGCAGCATTAATATCGAAGATGACGAACTCCAGTCGTTCCTGTTCTCGCTCGGCTGCTACAGTGGTGAGAAGATTACGGTTGTATCGCACCTTCGCGGAAGCTGCGTAATCGCCGTCAAAAACGGAAGATACAGCATAGATAACCAGCTTGCCGAGGCGATTAAAGTTATAGCATAAATTGGGCTCTGCGACAGAAGAAATATCGGTTCTGCCAAAAATCTACTGCAACTGCGTTGCAGGATTTTTAAAGCCCGTCAGTTAGTCTTAGTTAACCCATTGAGAACAAAAGAAAAAACCAGTTAGAAAAGGGGAGATAAAAATGAGAATAGCCTTAACCGGCAACCCCAACTCAGGAAAAACCACGATGTTCAACGCCCTCACCGGCAGCAACGAAAAGGTGGGCAACTGGGCTGGCGTTACCGTAGACAAGAAAGAACACCCGATAAAGCGTTCGCTGTGCCAGCCCAATTGCCCCGCGTCCAGTGCGGAGGACTGCCCCTCGAACTGTGCGGGGAAATGCACGGCAAAGCAGATAATCGCAGTTGACCTGCCTGGTGCATATTCGATGTCGCCGTTCACGAGCGAGGAATCCGTCACCCGCGACTACATATTGCAGGAGAACCCCGACGCTATCGTCAATATCGTAGACGCTACCAACCTTTCCCGTTCGCTGTTCTTCACAACGCAGCTTCTGGAACTCGGAATCCCGATGGTGATAGCCCTCAACAAGTCCGATGTCAACGAGAAGAACGAAACGAGAATTGACGCAGACCTGCTCTCCGAAAAACTCGGCTGTCCGGTAATAAACACCTCCGCCGCCTCCGCACAAGGCTTGCGTGAAGTGGTACAAGCGGTTGAGAAGCGTATCGGCACCACCCAGACCGCCCCCTATACTCAAGAGGATATAGACCTCACCGACAAAGCGGCAGTCGAAGAAGCCGACAAAAAGCGATTCCAATTCGTGAATGAGATTGTCGCCGCCGTGGAAACCCGCAAAATATCCTCCGCTGAGAAAACGCTTGGCGACAAAATCGACCTCGTTATCACCAACCGTTGGGTGGGAATACCGATTTTCGCGGTGGTGATGTTTCTGGTGTTTATGATTTCGCAGACATGGCTTGGTGCGTTTATCGCCGATTGGCTTACTGCACTGCTGACGATGTTCCAGAGTTGGGTAGGCGGGCTTCTCGCCAATGCACACCCGCTTTTGCAGGCTATACTTGTGGACGGTGTGATTGGCGGTTTAATTGCCGTGCTGGGCTTCTTGCCACTGGTTATGATAATGTATTTTCTCATCGCTTTGCTTGAGGACTGCGGATATATGGCACGCGTGGCGGTCGTTCTCGACCCGATTTTCAAGAAAGTGGGGCTTTCGGGAAAATCCGTAATTCCGTTTGTTATGACAATTGGCTGTGCCGTACCCGGAATAATGGCAAGCCGTACCGTCCGCGACGAACGCGAACGCCGTGCCACCGTAATGCTCACGCCTTTTATGCCGTGCGGTGCGAAAATCCCCGTAATCGCACTGATTGCAGGGGCGTTTTTCGACAATGCGGGCTGGGTGTCGTTTCTTATGTATGCTGCGGGAATTGTGCTGATTTTCTTAGGTGCACTTCTTATAAAAGCTATCACTGCATACAGTAAGAAGAAGTCCTACTTCATCATCGAAATGCCCGAATACAAGTTCCCGTCCCTCTGGGGTGCGTTCAAGTCAATGTGCGGACGCGGTGCGGAGTATATCGTCAAAGCGTCCACCATCATTCTGCTGTGCAATACGATTGTGCAGGTTATGCAGTCGTTCACATGGAAATTTACTATTGCGGAGAATGCGGGCGAGTCTATCCTCGCTTCGATTGCAACGCCGTTCGCGTACATATTCGTCCCGATTGTCGGCGTGCTGAGCTGGCAGCTTGCGGCGGCGACTATTACGGGATTTATCGCGAAAGAGAACGTTGTCGGCACGCTTGCCGTCTGCTTTGTGGGACTTAACAACCTTATCAGCACGGACGAACTCGCCCTCGCTGACGGAGCAGCTTCCGAAGCGGCGGGAATTATCGCAATCAGCAAGATTGCGGCTCTCGCATATCTGATGTTCAACCTTTATTCGCCGCCCTGCTTTGCGGCAATCGGTGCAATGAACTCTGAGATGAAGTCGGCGAAGTGGCTGTGGAGTGCTATAGGGCTTCAATTGGGAATCGGCTACACCGTGTCCTACCTCGTCTATACGATAGGCACGCTGATTACCGCCCCCGCCACACTGAACGCGGGTGCAGCCCTTGCGGGGCTTGCGGCGGTGCTGTGCTTTGCGGTTCTGCTTACTGTGCTGATTCTCCGTGCAAGAGCAAAAGCGTTGCACACGCAAAAGCCCACAAGCGTTTCGGCGTAATAGGAGGGAACGGCTATGCCTTTAAATCCAATACTGGCGAATATCATCATAATAGCAATTCTGGCGGCAATTGTCGGCGGTATAGTGTACTATCTGTATCGTGCAAAGAAACGAGGAGAATCTTGTATCGGCTGTCCATATGCAAAGCAGTGCTCGGATAGAAAGTGCGGTCAGAGAAAATAGAATATAATATCCCCTGATAGGCTGGCGAGAAAGGTACAGATACGAGGAAACGGCTTGTCGGCTAGGCTTTGTGCCTGCCGACAAGCCGTTGACGAAGTAGATGTGCCTTTATCGACAGCCTGTTTTATCACCTTGACATTTTGTATTGCATATAATACCGCGAGGTGATATTATGAATAATACCTGTTCCTTATGTGATATAGATGTAGGTGAACGTGCTGTGGTTGAGCGTCTGGAAACCTGTGGCTCGATGCGGCGGCGATTACTCGATATCGGGCTATGCAAAGGCACTGTCGTTGAGTGCGTGGGGAAAAGTCCGATGGGCGACCCGCGTGCCTATCTCATTCGCGGTGCGATAATCGCCATTCGCTCGTATGACAGCCGAACCGTAATTGTAAGGCGGGGGTGCAGGTATGGGACTTAGCCGAACCTCTATGGGTTTCCCGCTGAATGAGAAATCCCCGCTCTCCGAGAAGCCCTCATCTGACAAGCTAATCGCCCTTGCAGGCAACCCCAATGTGGGAAAAAGCACGATATTCAACGCACTTACCGGACTTCATCAGCACACGGGGAACTGGCCGGGGAAAACCGTATCCGCTGCGGAGGGAAAATTCTCCACGTCGAAATTTTCGTATACGCTTGCCGATATCCCCGGCACCTACTCACTGCTTGCCCATTCCAAAGAAGAAGCGGTCGCGAGGGATTTTATCTGTTTCGGAAACTCACCGGAAAAAATAACCCCGCCCGATGCGACTATTGTCGTCTGTGACGCAACCTGTCTGCAACGCAGTCTGAACCTCGCACTACAGATTATGGAACTCTGTCCCCGCACGCTTATATGCGTGAATCTGCTGGACGAAGCCGCTCGCCGAAACATCAAAATCGACCTCAACCGCCTTGAACAGGAACTCGGAGTCCCCGTCGTCGGCACGTCCGTCCGCGACAAGAAGTCCTTAAAACGCCTTACTCAACGACTGGACGAACTCTGCGAATCTCCCGAGCCGCCCACTCCCCGAAAACTCCGCTATATCGCCCCCATCGAACGTGCAATATCCATTGCAGTGCCGCATATTGCAAAGCGATTGGCTGATACCGACAGCAGTCTTCCCTCACGGTGGCTCTCACTGCGGCTGATAGATACCGATACTTCATTTCAAAACGAAATCGAACGACGGTTAGGCAGTGATTTTCTCACCGCGGAAATCCAATCCGCAGCAGATGCCGCCCGCAGCCATCTTCGCGAAAACGGCATCACCGCCGACACCTTGAAAGACCGCATAGTGTCCTGCATTCTCCTGAACGGGGAGGAAGTCTGTGACGAAACCGTCCGCGACACGGGCGGCAGCACGGTTTCCAAAGCGGATAAAATACTCACTAGCAAACTGTTCGGATATCCTGTGATGCTGCTGATGCTGACCGTGATATTCTGGCTGACAATATCGGGTGCAAACTACCCCTCGCAGCTATTGAGCACCGCCCTTTTCTGGCTTGGCGACCGCCTCGGGGAACTTATGGATTTTCTTAACGCCCCCGAATGGCTCTCGGGGATTCTCGTAGACGGTGCGTATCGCGTTCTCGCTTGGGTGGTTGCGGTAATGCTGCCACCGATGGCGATTTTCTTCCCGCTGTTCACCATTCTCGAGGATTTGGGATATCTGCCGCGTGTGGCGTATAATCTCGACAGACCATTCTGCAAGTGCAGTGCCTGCGGGAAACAGGCCCTGACAATGTGTATGGGATTCGGCTGCAACGCCGCGGGGATAGTCGGCTGCCGTATCATCGACAGCAAGCGTGAACGGCTGATTGCAATGCTGACGAACGTATTCGTACCGTGCAACGGGCGATTGCCTATTATGCTTACGCTGATTTCGCTGTTCTTCGTGGGAGCGGAGAGGGCGGGCTTTATCAGCGGCATATTGTCGGCTGTGCTGCTTACCGCGTTTATCGTGCTGGGGATATTGATGACCTTTCTTGTGTCGAAAATTCTTTCTCTCACCATTCTCAAAGGCGAACCGTCGTCCTTTACTCTTGAATTGCCGCCTTTTCGCAAGCCGCAGTTCGGGAAAATCCTCGTCCGTTCGCTGCTCGACAGAACCGTATTCGTTCTCGGACGAGCGGCGGCGTCTGCCGCTCCCGCCGGTGCTGTTATCTGGCTTCTGGCAAATATAAGTATCGGCGGCGGAACGCTGCTATCGTACATAACCGATTTTCTCAACCCGCTGGGGGTGCTGCTCGGCATGGACGGGGCTATTCTCACCGCGTTTCTTCTGGGTATACCCGCCAATGAAATTGTCCTCCCGCTCGTTGCGATGAACTATACGCAGCAAGGAGGGCTTTCAGGCGTGGAATCGTCACAGATGTTTGAAATTTTCGTCCAGAACGGCTGGACTGCCGTCACCGCACTGTGCGTTATAATCTTCACGCTGATGCACTTCCCGTGTGCCACCTCACTCCTTACAATAAGGAAAGAGGCAGGAGGAAAGTGGGCGGTGCTTGCGTTTATAATCCCCACACTTTGCGGTATGACGCTGTGTACGTTAGTTTCGGGGATTGCTCGCCTTTGTGGAATTTAAATCGTGATTAGCGGGGCCTTCCAACAGCGTCCCGCTTTCACTGTATCGTGAGCCGTGGCAGGGGCAGTCCCACGAATGTTCCGCACTGTTGTATTCCAAAGCACACCCCATGTGGGCACAGCGTGGTTTTTTGGGAGCCGCAAGATTACTTGCCGCGTGAAATCCGTTTACCATCAGCTGTTTGTGGAAAACGGTACGCCTTGGGTTGAACACCTCCGCGAATTTGTTTTCCTTTTCGAGAACCAAATCCCGCAGAATCTCCGCTCCCGCCATTGCCAACGTCATTCCCCATTTGTTGAAGCCTGTCGCCACCAGCAAATTCGACTTTATAAGCCCGTAATACCCGATATACGGAATCCCGTCCAAGGTTATGCAGTCCTGAGTACTCCAAGAATACTCAATTTCGGACTTAGGATATGCCCGCTGTGCGAACTGGACAAGCCTGTCCGCCTTGCACGGCTTTCCCGTGCGGTGTGCACCGCCGCCCAGCAGCAGTAAGTCGCCGTATTGACGGAAAGACAAGCCGTTGCTGTCCGCGTCCACATAGTAACCGCCGAGCTTCTGTGCGTTTCGCAAAGCAAGCACGCTCGAACGATTCTGGTGCATCTTGAGAAAATAGCACCCAATTCGGTCGATAAACGGAAAATGCGTTGCTATTACGAACTTTTCCGCATGGATTTCGCCACGCTCGTAAAAAGCCTTGTCCCCGCGAATATCGGTGATGTGGGTGTTCTCGTAGATGGTGAGGGTTTTGGCGATTTCCCCCAGAAATTTCAGCGGGTGAAACTCCCCTTGCTCGGGAAATTTCAACGCCCCCGCTGTTTTGAACGGAAGTTCGGTGGAATCGCAAATATCCGTGTGATAATGCAGCTGTTGGAGAACGCTCGCCTCGTGTTCCAGCACGTCCCGCCTGTTCCTCGAATAGACGTAACTGTCCACAGTGCGGTAGTCGCACTTGAACTTATGCGAGAGAGCGGCATACTTCTCCACCGCACGGATATTCGCCGAAAGGTACATTCCTGCACGCTCCAAGCCGTAGCGGGCGGCGATTTCGGAGTAGATAAGACGGTGCTGTGCGGTGATTTTCGCGGTGGTTTTGGAAGTAACTCCGCTGCAAATTCGGTTACGTTCAACAAGGACGCACTCTACCCCGTGCTTTTGCAGTTCGTATGCCGCAAGCAGCCCCGCAATTCCCCCGCCGACTACCAGAACATCTGTCTGCAAGTCGCCCTCAAGCGTGGGAAAACGGGGGAGCGTTTCGTCCTCCCAGATACTCTCGATATTATCTGAACTGCTCATAACAAATCTCACAGCGAATCCATAAGGCTGCCCACCATCTTAACTGCCTTTGCCGCAGCCTTGCGACGCATACGCTTGCCGCTTGTCATCGAACGCATAGCAAAGTAGGCAAGCCCGCCTGCCGCCGCACCGATAGCGGCGGATTTGATATAGGTTTCGGTTCTTCTGGTCATAGTTTTCTCCTTTCGTACTATGTCGGCTTATTCCGACATTTCCCGATTTATATTGTCTGAATAATGTGTTCAAGTTATTCTTGGAAATTAATTCTCCCCATCTCTTGTGCAAGTTGTATAGTGCGGTTAAAAATCTTCGGACGGATTGGTTATTTTTAACAAAATGCAAGTTTGCAAGAAAAATCTTGCAAAAATCTCTTGACATTTTGCCTTGAACGGAGTATAATTAAGACATAGCAAAGAGGCTATTAAACGAGGACACAAAGGCGTGTCCCGCTTAATAGCCTTTTTTGTTTCAAAAAATCGAAAAGAAAAACCCGAAAGGAGCGTATCAGAAAATGAACGCAATCTTCACAACGCTTGCAGAAACAGCTGTTACAACGGCAGCGGTTGAATCTGCACCGACAACCGAAGAAGTTGTCAACGCCGTAATGTTTAATGTCGGCGACGGAAACGGAATATGGTACTTGATAGGAGCCGCTCTGGTGTTCTTCATGCAGGCAGGCTTCGCAATGGTGGAAACGGGTATGACCCGTGCGAAAAACGCCGGTAACATAATTATGAAGAACCTCATGGACTTCTGTATCGGTACCGTGATGTTCGTACTTATAGGCTTCGGACTGATGCTCGGCGAGGACGCACTGTTCGGACTGGTGGGAATCCCCACGCTTGATATCCTCACAAACTTCTCGGACTTCGACCGCTGTGCGGAGTTCGTGTTCAATCTCGTGTTCTGTGCAACCGCTGCGACAATCGTATCCGGTGCGATGGCAGAACGTACAAAATTCATCAGCTACTGCATCTACTCGGCTGTCATCAGCGGTATCATCTACCCTGTTGAAGCACACTGGATTTGGGGCGGCGGCTGGCTCGCTCAGCTGGGCTTCATTGATTTCGCAGGTTCTGCTGCAATTCATATGGCAGGCGGTGTGTGTGCACTTATCGGTGCGAAGATGGTTGGTCCTCGTATCGGCAAATTTGACAAGGAGGGCAAGCCTAAGGCTATCCTCGGTCACTCCATGACGCTTGGTGCTCTCGGCTGCTTTATCCTCTGGTTCGGCTGGTACGGATTCAACG
>JBJESA010000203.1:0-9293 GCA_051882535.1 Oscillospiraceae bacterium | reverse complement strand
AAAGGTATTCGTTGACAGCAGTATAGCCGATGCTGAAATTCTGCGAGATGATGTAGAGATATACCGTATTCCGGCTTCACAGCTGGCAGAAGATAAAGGGCTTGCAGGAATGGGCAACATCATTATTCTGGGTAAAATTATAAACGAGTGTTACTCTATTCTGGGAGGTATTGATGCTGATATCTTTAAAGACGCTTTGCATGAGATAATACCGCTAAGCAAAGCGGAATTAATCGAAAAAAACATCTCGGCTTTACAAATCGGAAAATCAACCTGAATAAAAACTGCGTACTTGAACGGTACGCAGTTTTTGGTTATACATTGTCGAGAACATTCTTAATCTTTTTCATCAAGTCATTATACATAAGTAAAGCACGTTCTGTGTTTTCTTCAATATACTTAATGTTGTTTTCGCGGGCAGCCATTTCGAGCTTTCGAGCTTCTTCGGACATATCGTCAGCACCAATTGTTCTCGAAGTGCTCTTCAGAGCATGAACGAGAATTCTGTAGTTCTCATAATCCTTCTCGTTATATGCCTTGATAATATCCGCTGTCTTATCTTCTTCAAGGTATGTGAGTATAATCTGGAGATAGAATTCGGTATCGCTGCAGCAGAATGCCATACCCGAAGTGACATTAAGTACATCATTAAGACGCTTGAGTATTCCACCGGAATTTTCGGACATAATTTCGGTCTGTTCTTCCGACGCACCGCCCTCAATCAAATCCTTGCGGAGGTGCTTATGCAAAACGTCATTTAATCGGCGAGCGGTTATCGGCTTGGAAATATAGTCGTCAAAACCTGCTGCCAAATACATTTCGCGTTCTCCTGCTACAGCGTTTGCAGTGACAACAATACACGGAGCATCGCTAAGATTATTGCTCTTAATCTCTTTCAGAGCCTCCAGACCATCCATAACCGGCATCATATGATCCATGAAGATGATATCATAATGCTTTTTCTTAATCATCTCGATTGCTTCTTGACCATTAAGTGCAAAGTCGATTTCTGCTTTTGTCTTTTCGAGAATGTGGAAGATAAGCTCAAGGTTGATTCGATTGTCGTCAACAGCAAGAATTTTAGCTGATGGAGCAGTAAAATCAATAACGTCATTGCTTTTGGTATGTTCTGAGAGCTTTCCGACAGGCGTTATATCCCAAACGTCCTGCTGAACTTCAAAGCTCATTGTCGTACCTTTTCCGTATTCGCTTTTTACCTCGAGTTTACTGTCCATAAAGCTCAGGAGTTTGGTTGCAATCTGAAGTCCAAGACCCAGACCGGGTATATTGGAAGTTTCCTGTTTGTTAAGACGCATAAATGCAGTCAATTTTGATACATCTTCCGGCTTCATACCCATACCGGTATCTTGTACGTATACCTGGAGAGTTCCTTTACCCTCTGCTTCGGGGGACCAGTTAATACCGAGTTCTACAAATCCCGCCTTAGTGTATTTAGCAGCGTTTGAGAGCAGATTGTCGATAATCTGCGTAAGTCGCATATTATCACCAATTAGAGCAGACGGAATGTTTTCGGAGATTTTTGAGTGGAATTCAACATTTCCCTTCTCTGAATAGTATACGCCACAGGACATTACGTCCATCAAGAAAGAAGCGGTTGAGTATTTCTCTTTCTGTATAGAGAAATCTTCTTTGTCCATTTGTGAATAGTCCAGAATATCGCTGACCATTGACAGAAGACGTTTTCCTGCTGTAACGATATTTCCAGAATATTTGGCAATTTCTTCCTCATGAGATTCTCTCTTGATAGTATCGGCATAGCCCAGAATTGCATTGATGGGTGTGCGGATTTCGTGTGACATTGATGAAAGAAATTCGGATTTTGCCTGATTGGCAGTTTGGGCAGTGTGCATTGCTTTCTCAATGGTATCGCGTGTGCGACGAAGTTCTTCCAAAGTTACATTGAGTGCTTGGTAGTCGGGCGTCTCCATCGAGAACGTAAGAGTAGTAAATCCCAGAGCAACAGAAAACAGGAAGAACAGCACGTGAGGGAACATGATCTGAACAACAGGACCGATTCCTATTACTATCGAATACAAGATAACGGATAATTTTTGGGTTCGATTGAATTTCTTGAACCCCATAAAGAGAATTACACTACTTGCTAGTAATGCAGCTATAGGGATATAATAAACCGTTAAGTAAAGAGGCCCATGAACATATCCTGTTTCGTCGAAAGTGAAAATGAAACCGGTAAAAATATTAACAATAAGTAGAATGATAAATACCGAGCATACTATTCTGCATATCCAATCAACAATTCGAATTCTTTTTTTGAATGAACATACTACACAGTACATTATAAACTGGTATTCCAAAAATACATCGGACAAAAAGTATAAGAAGTTTAAAGCCTTATTTAACCAAATAGGTACAACGGCAGCATAGCTTATTGTTACCGCTGTTGTAACATCAAGAATAAGTGCTAAAAGAAGAAAAGTAGATAGCTGCTTGTACATTCTATTCGTAAGTGGTTTAGAATTGTACTGAATACGAACATAAATGTTAAAAACAACAATGAACGCTATCGCAGCACACTCAAAATGGATGTTGTATAACATAAAGACACCTCGTTGAAGAAAATACGGATTTTGAGATAACACACATATGTTGTTTATCGTGTGTCTGTGCAAAGCACGATGCCTTGTTAAGTGTTGCTGCCAAGCAGTGATGTAACCTTTTCGATAAGCTCATTGGGAAGAAACGGCTTTTTCAAGAACGAATTGACGCCAAGCCGTATTGCTTCTTTAACGGTTTCCTGAGTAGCACTTGCAGTCAGGAACATAACAGGAATATGCTTGAGAGATTCTGCCTGTCTGATACTGGAGAGGGTATTGTATCCGTTCAAAACAGGCATCTCAATATCCAGAAGAATAAGGTCAACGGGAGGATTTTCGGGATTTCTCAGATAATCCAGACACTGTCTGCCGGACATTGCCGATACAACGTTATAATCATGCTTCTTGAGAATAAATTCACACATCTTTATAGTAATTGGCTCATCGTCAACTATGATAATAAGGTTTTTTCTCATTGCAAAAATCTCCTTCAAGAAAAATTCCAAATAGTACTATTTACATTATAGCACAAGAGTATTAAAATTTCAATATGATTTTTGGATATTTTAACTTAAATAGACTTTTCTGAGTATTATCAAGCAACAATACTGACGCACAGTATTCACTTACCTGCTTGTCGAAAATATGTAGAATAAAGATTGTGTTACTTTTTTGTCAAATTATTTCTTAAAATCAAGTAAAGTGGTTGACAATAGGATAAATAAGTTGTATAATTAATATGTATAGAATTTCCTTGTTATAAGCCATGGAAATTTTTGCCTGAAAAAGATTAGGGGGGAATCATTATGTCTGAATTGAATC
This sequence comes from Oscillospiraceae bacterium, assembly GCA_051882535.1. GTDB lineage: Bacteria > Bacillota > Clostridia > Oscillospirales > Ruminococcaceae > CAG-115. The sequence goes on along the minus strand of JBJESA010000203.1, from coordinate 5,895 downwards.
AAGCATCAAATGTATCCTCAAAACGTAAGGGATCTGATAAATTTGGTTTTTCCGATTTTTACAGCAAAATTGGTCCCGATTTTCATAAACTGCGTCGTCAACTTTTAGTTGTTAATATCTCAATTGCAGCTGCGGTATTTATTATCGAGGTAGTAGTTTCTATTGTAATGTATTTCAGCGGTCTCATTTTGCAAGAGATGGCTGAGTACATAATTTGCTACCTTTTAATTCCTACTATTATTAATTTTTCAATTATATTGGCACAGTATCTAATTACAACAAAGCTGAAGAATATGGAGTTTCTTCAAAATCTGGTTGTAATGATTGCACTTACAATGATGTCAACGATGGTTGCATCTGTACACCATGCGTATAGGAATACACTTTCAATCTTTATTATTCCGGTTCTTACGTCTGCAGCATTTTGCGTGCGTAAAATTTCGATAATCACAGGCGTTGCTAATGTGATAGGTTTGGCTATTGCGGCTACGGTGAGATATATTGAAACCAATGGTTCTCAGAAATTCTTTATTCCCGAGGTTATTATTTCATTCGCGTTGATTGTTCTGTCTGAAATAGTCGCACAGCAAATTGTATCCGTTATGGAAGGTCAGAATCTGAAACTGGTAGCAGCGGTTTCCCAAGCTCAGGATTCACAAAAGGAAGCACAGCTTGCAAACCAGGCAAAGAGTGCATTCCTAGTAAATATGTCGCACGAAATCCGCACCCCTATCAATGCAATTCTGGGTATGAATGAAATGATTCTCCGTGAGGAACGCGAGCCGGAAATCCGCGAGTATGCGTCGAATATACAGTCCTCAGGTAATGCACTTCTTTCGATTATCAATGATGTTCTTGATATTTCTAAGATAGAGTCCGGCAGAATTGAGATTATCACATCGTCGTATGACATTTCTTCGTTGATAAATGACTGTTACAATATGGCAGCGGCAAGAGCACGCGGCAAAGAACTTCAAATTATTGTCAACTGCGATGAGAATATTCCGCGTCTGTTGTCCGGTGATGAAACACATATCAGACAGGTTATTGTCAACTTGCTTACCAATGCCGTGAAGTATACAAATGAAGGCTCTGTTACTATGACAGTTGGCGGTGAGTTTTCCGACGACGAATATATACTGGACGTAAGCGTCAAGGATACCGGCATAGGTATTGCCAAGGAGAACCTTGATGACGTGTTCGGAAGGTTTACACGATTCGATATGAAACGAAATCGTGGTGTGGAAGGCTCCGGCCTTGGACTTGCTATTGTAAAGCGTTTGGTAAACCTTATGGACGGAAAGATTACCGTTCAAAGTGAGCTGAATGTTGGAAGCGAATTCAGACTCACCATTCCACAAGGGATTGTTGACCGTACACCTGTCGGTGATGTTCGATTAAATTATACGCACTCTCAGGACTATGGGTATGTTCGGAGTTTTGTTGCTCCAAATGCTAATATCTTAGCGGTAGATGATTTGCCTGTAAATCTTATGGTAATTACCAATATGCTTAAGTGTACCAAGGTGCATATTGATACTGCTGAAAGCGGAAAGGCTGCTATTGAACTAGCAAAGCAGAAACACTACGATATTATTCTGATGGATCACATGATGCCTGAAATGGACGGTGTTGAAACGTACGCTAAACTCCGCAAGGAAGAAACAATGTGTGCGGATACACCCGTTATCATGCTTACAGCAAACGCAATTGCAGGTGTTCGTGAGAAGTATATGGATGCGGGTTTTGCTGATTATATTTCCAAGCCGGTTCGCGGTGACAAGCTAGAAAGCGTAATTAAGAGTTTTCTTCCTCCCGAACTTGTTCAGGAATATAGCGAGGAAGATACAACAAATAACGACAGTACGAGAGAAGATAATAATGGTCTTTCTGAACTTACAAAACTGCTTCCTTCCATCAATCTAAAAATTGCTCTCCCCTTCTGCTGTGACGATATTGAGCTATATATGGATGTGCTTAAGCAGTTTGCTGAAAGTACCAGACTTGAGGAGATGCAGGAGCAATATGCGGCGGAGAATTTTGAGGATTATCGCATAAATGCCCATTCGCTTAAGAGCACTGCACTCACAGTAGGACTGGAAGGTCTTTCCGAAAGAGCACGTGCTTCTGAATTTGCTATAAAATCGGGAAATATCGAGTATGCAAAATTCAGCCACGACGAACTTATGGAGATGTATCAAGACGCACTGGATAAGATTCGTGAGTTTCTAAGCAAAACAGAATAAGATAGAACCCGTTCGCAGCAAGCTGCGAACGGGTTCTCTTTATATCTCGTATTCTGTGGATTCTTCGAATGCAGTAACAATTTTCTCAGGGACTAGCCAGTCGCCTGTTAATCTACACAGCAATCGTGCGTCAATGTATGCCTGCGGGAGCGTCAGAATAGTCTGTCCTTGGTAGCAACCTGAACGAGTCAACTCAACAACCAGTGCCACGTCCGGTTTCGATTCATCAAGAAGGGCGAGAGGAAGCATCAAAGACATACTGTCACGTTTGGGAAAATAGGAAGGCACAGCCGTCTTGTAGTTCCAGCGAACACGCTTCTTGGCTAATTCAATCGAATCTTTTAGCCGATTCTGGATACGTATAAACAAACGATTGTTTTCAATGACAATCTCTCTGAGTTCAGCGTACAGAGCAGAACGCTTTGCATGGTCTGAGCCGCAAATTCGCAAGCTATTTACAATGGAAGATGCATTTGGAGTATCAAAAAACTGGTCGCTCAGGAACTGAAGCGGAAACCTGTTGATATTATCGATTATAATATGTTCAAAATCGGTGTGAAGCTGCTTTGTGCTATCAAAGAACAAGTCCTCGTTGCGGTTAAAGTAGGACGGAGGCTGCGGCAATGGATTGAAGCAATTTACCAGCTGTTTGCCCAGTCCTCCAGAAGCAGCAGTACAGAATCCGGCAAATTTCCACGGTGTTCCGCTTAACGGGTCGTTGGGAACAAAGCAAGCATAGATGTCATCATAGTGATCATCAGCCAGTCCGGTGTTGAATGCTGCAAATTCTCTGTTTGCAGATATGCAGACTTTCTTCTCACGCATCAAACGGCTGAATGTGTACTTAATGTACTGAATCAGAATTTGGTAATTTTTGCGGGAGCTGTTTGCGAAATCCCATTCCTCATCAATAGCCTTTGCTGCAAGTTCTGTGAGAAAACTTGACCAGCTGCCTAAAAAAGCAAAATTTTCAAGTTGTTTGCCGGGATTTGAATTATGTGCTTTGTCACGGATAATGGTATCTACGAAATACAGAAACCACTTTTTCCCCTCATAGGTGCTTGTTTTTAAGGTGATTTCAACATTTGTGCTATCGTCCTTAAGGTATCTGCACGGGAAAATCATCTTCCCTTCAAACACTCTGATTCTGCCTCCAGCACGAGCGGTATTAAAATCATCAGTTAAATCACGTGTTATCGAATAGAAATCCGCCGTGATTCCACGTCCTTTAAGATAGTTCTCTAATATCGAGATTGGTTTAGCAGGAATATTGCAAAATTCGTCCAAGTTACCCTCTGGAATTGAAAATCCAACAGGGGCAGCGTTACGAACAGGTGCTGAATTGGGGCGAGCATGAATTGTAACCATTGTTTGGGGAACCCCGCCCAAAACCTCTTCATTAAGTTCAAGGAAAGGAAGCTGAGCAAGGAAATCCTTCATCTTGAAGTATCCATATTTCAGTCTATCAATACCGTGGTCAGTGAGCAGCTTGCTTACTGCCGCCATGTGAAGCCGCTTTTCGCAATCAAAATTTACGGTGAGTAAGTTGTATATCTTCTCCCTGTCTTCAAAAGAAATTGGCTTTTCAACCGGCTTGGTTTCTGTATATTCTATCTCAGAAGTCGGGCATTGTATATTGGACTTGTCGAAAGAGAAATAAAGGCTCCGACCTACAGGACTAAGGTTTTTTGTGATAATTCCATTAACCACAAATCCATCATTACTGCATCCAATAGGGAATGTGTATCGCGTTCCATGAAATTCAAGTGTACCGGCGTCTTTGGCTGCATTAAACTTATCGTAGATTTCCTGTTTCATCTGACCTACAGTGATATTTCCGCCGATAATTTTAGTGAGTGCATACAACGAACGCTGCGTCATTTCAATGATATCATCATTCAGAATGATATTTGCAGTTCCAAAAAAGCCGTCTGCGGGGTGTTCTGTACTTCGTTCCATGGAATCTTCGCCGACATTCCACTTCAGTGTTTCAATGAAATCGTCGTTATTATCGTCCTGAAATGCGAACATTTCCGGAAAATCTTCAGCAAATTCTCTAAAACTACTGTAACCAAGTGCTTCCAGCGTATATCCGTTAGTTGAAAGCCACTCTCCTACTCTTGAGATTCGGTATAATCCCACATCGGGGAACTGCTTTGATATGCAGTTATATAATTCAATTTTCTTTTCAGTTGATAACATTTGTTTTACCTCTATAATTTTAATCTAAAGTGCTTTGAGACGCATCTGTCAAGTCCTCAAGGTCTTGAAGATAATCCATATCTCTTATAAGTATATGACTGACAAGCTGTTCGAGCTCATCTGCTGTTGAATCTTGTGCAAATTTCCCTTCTACCTTGAGATTATATGTATGAAGTGTGCTCTCGTTGATAAAATAAAAATTCGTCACATTAATTCCCATGATTTTGTATGTGTCAATAATCGATTTACAAGCAGCTGCAAAGTCTTTAGGCGTATCAATGATGCCGGAAAGAGTAATCGTAATATCAACATAGTCGTCGGTTGACAAAGAATTTATGCTATTTATATTCTCTACGTTGTGGGGGTTCAAATCCACTTTTACATCAAGTTTTGCTATGTTAGCTTTCCCGCTCAGCTTTTTGTAGCTCAGGTCATATATCTCTGCTTCCATCGAGCGATTATTATAATCATTATTCTTTTCGTTGAAGGTCTTGTTGAATGCAAGGCACATTATGCAGCAGATGATAACCAACAAGGCTGAGATTAAGATACTGGGAATATGAACCTTAATATTGCCTCTTGTAAAAAAATGATTGAAAAAAATCTCCAATCCGATAAGCACAAGACAAATCGGAGCAATCTTCAATAGAAACATGAAGTCATGCTTCGGGGAGAACAGCGTATATAACAGCATCACGCCGAGAAAAATCAGAACCAGACTCAGTGAGAGAAACCCTACTCCATTCTTTACTACGGTATTACTGATTTGTTTGAGTTTAGGCTGCTGTATAGTTTTCTCAGTTGTTTTTCGGCGTTTGGCATGGTTTGCAAGAACTTCATCCAGTGCTTCAAGCAGTTTTTTATCCTGTTCTGCAATATCCCTTTCGCGTTTAACAAGGCTAGGATCTCTTTCGAAATAATCGTTTGTTTTGGTTTTAGTTTCTGCTGGTGAAGTGATTGCTGAAGCAGTTGACGTTGAATCATCAATGTCAGATATTTGAGTTGTTGCGGCTGTAGATTGTTCGGTATTATTGTTGGTATTTTCCATTTCGTACTTTTTACCTCCTTTGCCTTGGAATCTTATATTTAAATTATATCAGAATATCCCGTTCTTGTCAACTGAGAAAAAACGCGAAATGGAACTAATAAAGAAAATCGCCCCCGATAAATATCGAGGGCGACAAAGTTTTAACTAAGTGATAAAATTAAAGCTCAGCAAAGTACTTGATGGTTCTAACCATCTGAGAAGTGTAGGAGTTCTCGTTATCGTACCAAGAAACTACCTGTACCTCGTAGAGGTCATCAGAAATCTTAGCAACCATGGTCTGAGTAGCATCGAACAGAGAACCGTACTTCATACCGATAACATCGGAAGAAACGATCTGATCCTCGTTGTAGCCGAAGGACTCGGAAGCAGCAGCCTTCATAGCAGCGTTGATGCCTTCCT
>JBJESA010000202.1:0-32005 GCA_051882535.1 Oscillospiraceae bacterium | reverse complement strand
CGTCCTCGAGGATAACCAAATCCTTGTTTCTGAAGCCTACGATAGAGTGAACCTAGCAGCCGAGATTATGCAGCTTCTTTGCGATAGGATATGCGATAGCACAGCCGACACCGCCGCCTACAACAGCTACCTTCTTCAATCCATCGGTATGAGAGGGTACTCCGAGGGGGCCTACGAAATCGTGAATAAACTCGCCCTCACCCAGATGGTTGAGCTTCTCGGTAGTAGCACCAACAATCTGGAAGATAATGGTGATTGTACCCTTTTCGCGGTCGAAATCCGCAACGGTAAGCGGGATACGCTCGCCGTTCTCGTCAACACGCAGAATGATGAACTGTCCCGGCTCTGCCTTTGCAGCGACCATGGGAGCGTCAACTTCCATAAGCGTAACGGTGGGGTTAAGAATTTTCTTCTTGACTATCTTATACATTATAGTTGCTTCCTCCTTAGAGATGATTTGTATGACAACGCCGTTAGTCGAGCGGCGTTCCGGACGAAGTGGGGGCGGGGCAAACTGCCACACACCGATTTAATTATACCACACTCGACAAACTTTTTCAATAGGTTTTTTCGGCAACGGGATATGCTTTTCACGAATATTTCACAGAAAAACTCTTGACAAAAATTTTTAATTGATTTATCATTATATGGTAAGAAGATAAAATGATTATTCAGAAAGAAGTGATTTGTTTGATAAAGACTTTGGCAAAGTCTATTCGTGACGCGAAGGTACCCGCGATAATAACGCCGATTTTCGTAATGCTGGAAACGCTGGTCGAGGTGTCAATTCCGACCGTAATGGCAAAATTGCTTGACGACGGCATTAATCCGGGCAATATGGACGTTGTGGTGAAGTACGGCATTATCCTCGCGGTGCAGACGCTGACTGCCTTGTTCTTCGGGGCGGTGGCGGGATATACCGCGTCCCGTGCAAGCTCCCGATTCGCGAGAAATCTGCGGGAGGATATGTACTACAATATTCAGAACTTCTCGTTCGCGAATATCGACAAGTTTTCGCCCGCAAGTCTGGTGACAAGGCTTACCACCGATGTTCAGCGTGTGCAGATGGCGTTTCAGATGATTACGCGAATAACGTTTCGAGCACCGGCGATGCTGGTTTTCGCGTTTGTATTCTCATTCAGAACAAGCCACAAGCTGTCAATGGTGTTCTTGGCGGTTATCCCTCTTCTGGCGGTGGTGCTGGCACTTATCATCAAAACCGCATTCCCGATTTTCCGCAAGACGTTCACAGCGTATGACGATTTGAACGAGGTTGTTGAGGAAAATATCCGCGGAATCCGCGTGGTAAAGAGCTTTGTACGCGAGGAACACGAAAAGTCGAAATTCCGCGGCGTATCCGACCGCATTTTCACCCTATTCACCAAGGCGGAGAAAACCGTTGCGTTCAATGCACCCGCGATGCAGATATGCGTATATGCGTGCGTGCTGCTGATTTCGTGGTTCGGAGCACACGAGGTTGTCGCAAGCGGAAACAACGAGGCTCTGGGACTTACCACCGGCAATCTGCTGTCGCTGTTTACCTACACAATGCAGATTCTGATGAGCCTGATGATGCTCTCGATGATTTTCGTAATGCTCACCATGTCCAAGGCGAGTGCTGACCGCGTTGTGGAAGTTCTCAACGAAAAAAGCGACATCACGGACGGCGAACGAAATCTCATGGAAGTAAAGGACGGCTCTATTGAATTTAAGGACGTTTCTTTCAAGTACTATGCGACTTCGGAGAAAAGTGCTCTCGACCACATCAATCTCAGGATAAATTCGGGCGAAACTATCGGAATTATCGGCGGTACTGGTTCTTCAAAATCTACGCTTGTGCAGATGATTCCGCGACTGTACGATACCACCGAGGGCGAGGTGCTGGTGGGCGGCGAGAATGTCCGCGACTACAACCTTGAAGCCCTGCGAAACGGCGTTGCAATGGTTCTCCAAAAAAACGTGCTGTTCAGCGGCACGGTAGCGGAAAATATCCGCTGGGGTGATGAGAACGCAACGGACGAGGAAGTACAGAGAGTGTGCCGCCTTGCCTGTGCAGACGAGTTTATTCAGAACTTCACCGAGGGCTACGACACCTACATCGAGCAGGGCGGCTCTAACGTATCGGGCGGTCAGAAGCAGCGGCTTTGTATTGCACGAGCGTTGCTGAAAAAGCCGAAAATCCTCATTCTGGACGACTCGACTTCCGCAGTGGACACCCGCACGGACGCGGCTATCCGTAAGGCGTTCCGCGAGGAAATCCCCGATACCACCAAAATCATAATCGCACAGCGTGTATCCAGCGTGTGCGACGCGGACAAAATTCTCGTAATGGATAACGGAAAAATTGTAGAGTGCGGTAACCATGACGAGCTGTATGCTCTGGGCGGGATTTATCGTGAAATCTACGATTCGCAGACCAAAGGCAATAACGAGGATTCCTCTGTAAATCTCGGCAAGGAGGTGACGGATAATGGCTAATCACGGAAATATGCGTCCCCCTAAGGGTGCCCGCGTTCCCACAAAGGTGAACGGAAAGACGATAAAACGGCTGTTCTCCTATATGAAGCCGTTTACGCCGCACCTGATAATCGTATGCGTATGCATACTGCTCACCTCGGGTGCTTCGGTGGCTTCATCGCTGTTCCTTAAGACGCTGATTGACGACTACATTCTCCCGCTGGTGGGAGCGGCAAATCCCGACTACTCGGGACTGCTGGGGGCTATCTGCAAGATTGCGGTGCTGTTCGCGGCAGGTGCGGTAAGTGCTTTGCTCTACTCGCGGATTATGGCAACGGTTTCGCAGGGCGTTCTGCGGAAAGTGCGTGACGATATGTTCTCGCATATGCAATCGCTCCCGATAAGCTACTTTGACACCCACTCTCACGGCGACGTGATGAGCTTTTACACAAACGACGCGGACGCAATGCAGCAGATGCTGTCGCAGGCTATTCCGCAGGCGATTTCTTCGGGAGTTACCATTATTGCGGTGTTCTGCTCGATGCTGTCGCTGTCGGTGTGGCTGACGCTCACGGTGGTGATATTCCTCGTGTTTATGCTGATGATTACCGCCCTTGTTGCGGGAAAGTCGGGCAAGTACTTTATGGCACAGCAGAAAACCACAGGTGCTCTTAACGGCTACATTGAGGAAATGATAAACGGTCAGCGTGTTGTAAAGATTTTCTGCCGTGAGGAGAAGTCAAAAGAGGCTTTTAATGGCAAGAACTCCGACCTGTGCGAGAACATCTGCAAGGCAAACGCTTACGCAAATATCCTGATGCCCGTCAACAACTGTCTGGGCTATCTGCTGTATGTCGTACTGGCGATAGTGGGAGGATACCTCGCAATAAACGGTATCACCAATGTACGGTGCTTTGCGGTAGACGTGCTGTCACTTGGTGCGATTGCTTCATTTTTGCAGCTCTCCCGCAGCTTTATCGGGCCTATCGGTCAGATTTCGCAGCAGCTGAACTCCGTGGCTATGGCGATGGCGGGTGCGGAGCGTATCTTCACCCTGCTTGACGAGAAGCCCGAAACGGACGACGGCTACGTTACTCTCGTAAACGCAAAGCGTGAGGGCGGCAAGCTCGTAGAGTCGGACGAAATCACCCATATCTGGGCTTGGAAGCACCCCCACTCGGACGGTACTGTCACCTACACCGAACTCAAGGGCGATATCGTAATGGACGATGTGGACTTCGGATATATCCCCGAAAAACTCGTTCTCCACAACATAGATTTGTACGCCGAGCCGGGGCAGAAAATCGCGTTTGTGGGTGCTACCGGTGCGGGCAAGACCACTATCACCAACCTTATCAACCGATTTTACGATATTGACGACGGCAAGATTCGCTATGACGGCATAAACATCAACAAGATAAAGAAAGCGGATTTGCGGCGGTCGCTGGGCGTGGTTCTTCAAGATGTAAACCTGTTTACGGGAACGGTTATGGACAATCTCCGATACGGCAAGCCGAACGCCACGGACGAGGAATGTATCGCGGCGGCGAAACTCGCCAATGCGGACGGATTTATCCGTATGCTCCCCGATGGATATAATACGGTGCTGCACGGCGGTGGCAGCGGGCTTTCGCAAGGTCAGCGGCAATTGCTCTCCATTGCCAGAGCCGCAGTAGCAGACCCGCCCGTTATGATACTTGACGAGGCGACAAGCTCGATTGATACGAGAACGGAGTCTATCGTTCAGGCGGGAATGGACGCTTTGATGAAGGGCAGAACGGTATTCGTTATCGCACACCGCCTTTCCACCGTTATGAACTCGGACGTGATTATGGTACTCGACCACGGAAAGATTATCGAGCGTGGTTCGCACGAGAAGCTGATTGCCGAAAAGGGGCAGTATTACAGACTATATACCGGTGCATTCGAGTTAGATTAAAAGACAGGCTGGTGATAAAGCCTATAGGGGTCTGGGGGCTTGCCCCCAGAACGGGGAGTGCAGAGGGGTGCGTTAGCACCCCTCTGCATATGTATACTAATAGCCCCTCCCCCTTTGGGGGAGGGCTAAATCTCGTGCGTCGCTTCGCTCCGCCCGAGCTTTGGTTGGGGGTGGGGGTGCCTCTCGCAGAAAAAACAACTTTTTTAACAAGCAGAATCCCCCTTGACACTGAAAACGTGTTCAAGGGGGATTGTTATATCTTCGGTTTATTATTTGCCTATGAATTCACGCACCAACGAATTGTCCGGCACTATCTTCCTATCCATCGGTGCGAGCAGCTTCAAGAACTCCTCCACGTCTGCATAGTCTGCATAGTCCGCATAGCTCTTTGCAGCCTCGGCAAGCTCGGGAAGAAGAATATCACGATACACCAAGGGTTCGTACCCGATAAACGTATCAATATCGAAGTTTGCACGGTGCTTGTAGGGCATAATGTACAAATTCTCGCCCCGCTCTACCGACTTGAAGAACTCCATAGTTTCCGCCACGCCGCGTCCTCTGTACAGCTTATCGCGGATAAGCCTACGCATAAGGCGAATTTTTGAGGGGTGGAGAAGTCGCTCGCCGTCTGCAATTCGCGTTCTTACACTGACATATACGCAGGTGGTGTAGCTTTCGCTGTCGCCTGTGAGCAGCGGATTCAAGGCGTGGATTCCCTCGAGAATTACCACATCGCCCGCCTCGCGTTTAAGCGGCATTCCCTTGATTCGCTCCTGTTTGGCAAAATCAAATCCGGGAATATCTATCTCCTCGCAATTGGAAAGCTTTTCGAGATGCTCGCGGAACAAATTGATATCAAGACGCTGCGGGCTTTCAAAATCTATATTTCCGTTCTCGTCACGGGCGTCCTCCATCATCGACATGGGGAGAAAATAGTTGTCCATGCTGATAACGTGTGCCGTGCAGCCCATGCTGTTCAGCAAGTGTGCAATACGCATTGCCGTTGTTGTTTTGCCCGAACCCGAAGGCCCTGAGATGAGGACTACCGGACGCTCGGTGCGGGTGTCGAAAATCTCTGTCGCTACCTTGGTTATCTCGTCGGCATACCTTTGCTCGCTGTCCGACACTATTACGCTCGGGGTTTCTGCTGCGGTGTTCAGCTGCTCAATCGAAATACATTGCATACGTTCGCCCTCTCATTCGTTAAAACTATTCGCTGAGAAATTTCTGCTTAAATTCGCTTGCTGTTGTGCTGACGGATAACGCCCACATCGCTTTCATACTCGCGTATTCTATGGACATTTTCCCCGCGTCTATCACCTGTTCGGGCAAGCGGCTGCCCACCTCGTAGACAGACAGATTACTGCCGCCGCGGAGGACTTGCGTTCCCATAATGACGACTACCCCGCGTGAAAGCAGTCCCGCCAGCCACTCGTCATAGCCGCCGACCTCGGGCAGACCGCCCGTGCCGAATCCACGAACTATCACCGCACGCGTTTCCTCACGGATAAGCGGAGGCTTTACTCCCGGAACTAGGAACACCACCTCCAGCCGCTCGTCAAGCACGTCATAGAAGCGGACTTCTCCGTCCGAACGGGGAATGCCCTCGGTGAATGTTATCCCGCGTTCGTCAAAACACGCAATCGGAGGATAATTCACGCTTTCGAATGCCTTTGCCGCCGTACTGTGGATTTTGGAAACGTGCCGTCCGTCATAGGCGAACTTCCCGAAAACAACGCAAACTCCCGCCGCACGCTTATCGCACGCAAAGAAAAGTGCGTTCCGGAGATTGCCCCGAGCGTCCGTTCCCTCTGTTTCCATCGGTAACATACTGCCCGTGAGAACCACAGGCTTCGCACTCCTCCGAATAAGGCAGGAAAGTGCCGCCGCCGCATAGCCGAGTGTATCGGTGCCGTGCGTTATCACAAACCCATCGAAACGCTCGTAATTCTCGTGAATAATCTCCGCAAGCGTTATCCAGCGGGCGGGTGTCATATTCGTACTGTCGAGCGAAAAGGGGGACATTGCCGAAATTTCGCATTCTTCGGGGAGCCGATTCAGCTTTGAAAGCAGGCTTTGTGCAGACTTGACGGGGCTTCTGCCCTCGTCTGTGTCGGGACAAGCGATAGTGCCGCCTGTGGTGATAAGCAGGATTTCCCTCATAGGAAAGATTATCTCGGAACTACGATAAACTTCATTGCGGTGCGTTCTTCACCGTCAATTTCAACAGTGGTGAATGCGGGAATGCAGACCAAATCCACACCCACAAGAGCCATATAGCTTCTTGCTATTGCGATGGACTTTACCGCCTGATTTGCCGCACCTGCACCTACTGCCTGTACTTCCACTTCGCCGTTTTCACGAACAACGGCTGCGATTGCTCCCGCAACCGATTTCGGCACAGAATGTGCGGATACTTTTACTACTTCCATTTTACAATTTGCCTTTCTATCTTTATGTTTTTATAATATTTCTGATTCGCTCTATATAACGGCATTTGCCGCTTTTTTCATCTATGTCGAGGAATACTCCGCAAACCTCGGCTTCTCCCTGTGCGAACGTGTTTTTACGGTGAATATAGGAATAGAATCTATCGATTGCAACCGACTTTTCAACGCCGATTACCGAATCTACAGCACCCGTCATTCCCACATCGGTGATGTAGGCGGTGCCGTCCATAATCCGCTCGTCTGCGGTCTGGACGTGAGTGTGTGTTCCCAGCACCGCGGAAACCTTCCCCGCGAGAAAGCACCCCATCGCACGTTTCTCCGCTGTGGCCTCCGCATGGAAATCCACGATAATCATATTCGCGTCAATCTGCCCCAACAGCAATTCCGCACACTTGAAAGGATTGTCGCACGGCTGCATAAACGCATTACCGGAAAGGTTTATCACCGCCGCACGGCAGTTTCCGAAATCCAGTTCGCAAAATCCTCTGCCCGAAACGTCCTCACCGTAATTCGCGGGACGGATAAGTCGTGGATTCCGCTCAAATTCTTCCAGAATTTCGGCTCTGTGAAATGCGTGGTTTCCCGTCGTGATAACGTCCGCACCCGCGTCGAAAATTCTCCTCATCGAGCGGACGGTTATTCCGTTTGTATCGGCACTGTTCTCACCGTTTACTATCACTGCTTGTGCTTTGTACTCACGCTTTAAATTTGCAAGTGACTTCTCCAGTGCGTCACAGCCGCACTTACCGACCACATCGCCAATAAAAATGAAGTTCATCAGCGGAAGATTACCTGGTCGTTGCCCGCACCCACACCAAGAATGGTGATAGGACAGCCGCACAGTTCTTCAAGCCGCTTTACGTATGCCTGACACTTTTCGGGGAGTTCCTCGAACTTGCGGCAAGCGGAAATGTCGCCCTCGTAACCCTCAATCTCCTCGTAAACGGGAGTGCAGTCGGCGAGTTCCTCGAGTGTTACGGGGAAGTCGTTGAGAATAGTCCCGTCCGAACGCTTGTACGCAACGCACACCTGGAGATTTCCAAGGTCGCTTAAGGTATCAAATTTATTGATAGCAAGTGCGGTAAGTCCATTTACACGGACTGCGTGACGCATAATCACCGCGTCAAACCAGCCTGTTCTGCGGGGTCTGCCGGTGGTTGCACCGAATTCGCCGCCCTTGTTTCTGATGAGTTCGCCGAGTTCGTTGTCAAGCTCGGTGGGGAACGGGCCGTTGCCTACACGGGTGGTGTAGCTCTTGCCAACGCCGATTACCTCGTCAATAATCTTAGGCCCTACGCCCGTTCCAACGCAGGCACCGCCTGCAATGGGGTGGGAGGAGGTTACATAAGGATAAGTTCCGAAGTCTATATCAAGCAATGTAGCCTGTGCACCCTCGAACAACACTTCCTTGCCCTCATTATATGCGTCAAAAGTGAGAACGGAGCCATCGGTTACATACTTCGCCAGCTTTTCGCCGTATGCCTTGTACTCCTCGTAAACCGCGTCAAGGTCGAACGGCTTTCCGCCATACACCTTTTCAATGATGAGATTCTTGAGTTCGCCGGTGTTCTTTACGAGCTTTTTCAGGCACTCGGGGTGAACGAGGTCGTACATACGAATTCCCACTCTGTCCATCTTGTCCGCATAGCACGGGCCGATTCCTCTGCCGGTTGTTCCGACATTCACGCCTGTCTGCTTTGCCTTGAACGCTTCTTCGAGCTTGTCAAGCTCTCTGTGCCAAGGCATAATGATGTCGGCACGAGCGTCGATACGCAGATTATCGCAGGATACGCCGTGTGAATTCATCTCGGCAATTTCACCAAGCAGAACACCCGGGTCTACTACCACTCCGCTGCCGATAAGGCAGATAGTTTCGGGGTAGAGAATGCCGGACGGGAGCAGATGGAGCTTGTAGGTATCGTTTCCGTGAACTACGGTGTGGCCCGCATTGTTGCCGCCGCTTGAGCGGACTACCAAATCAGCCTTTGCCGCCATCAGGTCGATGACCTTGCCCTTGCCCTCGTCACCCCACTGGGTGCCGACTATTACTTTTGAACTCATGATGTTGTCCTCGTTTCTATTATTATGGAATGTGTCCGCCCCGCCGTGTGACAGGTGGACTTTGATTCAGCGAATTGTCGGTTTACTTGATAACCTTTTTGCTTTTCTTCTTCTCCTGCTTTTGGAGGGGTTTATCCTTGCCGCCGGAGTCTTTGAAGAGTGCGATATCTTTCTCGTCCATCCACTCGGGGATTTCGGGGTTCTTCTCGCCGGTTTTCTCGTAGTAGGGGTTAATCAAGTGCTTCTGTATTGCGGGATAGCAGCAGAAGAACGAAATAAACGCCAGCCACGCAAGCGGCACGCACGGCGAAAGTATCGCCATAATAAGCGGGAAATTATAGATAAGCGTTGCATATCCCACAAAGCACGCAAGTGCTATAATCTCGCCCAGCGGATTCGCACAAATGAGAATAAGCGAGTTGCGAACTATCTGACCGAGCTTCAAATCCAGCACCGCAATCTGCGGGTAGATGTAGAAGTTCATCATTAAGAAAATAACCTCGGCAATCGTGCTGAACACAAACGCCGTCTTAAGCGAACTGTCGTCCTCGGGAATCAGGGGATAGTAGATTACCGAGAGAAACGCACCCACAATCGCCGCCACGTCCAGCAGCCCGATAAACACCGACTGCTTGAAATTCTTCTTGAACAGAATCCAGAAATCGTGGAACACAAACTGCGGCTGTTCGAGGTAGATATTCCGCATCATAGCGGTCATCGCCGCTGTTGCGGGGCCTACCGTCACTATCGGTAGACAAAACAGGAAGTACACCAGATTTATCTTGATGAACGTACCCGACTTAGCAAAGAACAGTTCCCAAAAGCGGAAGAACGGCTTTTTATGCTCGTGCTTCGACACTCCGGGGCCTGCTACTTCGTTGTTGTAAAAAAGACCCATGCTGTGCCTGCCTAACTAATCAGTACTGAACTATTACGCCCAGTATCATTACCACCGCGAGGATAAGAGCTATCACACGAAAAACACGCATAAGTATCTGACGTTTTTTATCGTTCATTTTCTGCTCCTCCTTTCGGCTTACTCTGCCCTTTTATTATACACTAATTCGCACCCTATGTCAATAGTTTACCAATCCTTTATGCCTTAATCTCTACCAATCCTTTTGCACAGTGGGCATAAATTTTGTCGTTTGCCGCATTGTCGGCGAATGCGATGTCAATTCCCGTCTTGTCGTCGTAGAGCATTACACGCTTGGACGGACTGCCAAGCAGGACGTATTCCGAAACCACCGATACTCCGTCAAAGTAGCTGTAAGCCGCTCCGCAGACGGATTCGGTGGCGACAATAGCCGCCGTGCTGCCGAATCTTAATGTGCCGCGTTTCTCGCCGGTGAGGGAAACCGTGTTCTCGTACTCCACGACTGCCTTGCCGGAGCCGTCAAGCTTGTAGCTTGCGGTGCGTATTCCCTCGGCGGTCTGCTCGAGGATTACCGCCCTGCTGTCGCCCACCTTGCCGCGGAACATTTTAAGCTCCACGGGAACAGGCGTCTTTATGTCGGTGCAGTCCACGGTGAGGAACACCTTATCCTTATCCGCCGCAAGCAGCGTGTTCCCGCTGAAACTCATAAACTCGGGAATAGACGAGAAGTTCTGCAAAATCGACTGAGTTTTGAAGTCATTGTCACGGAGTACTATCGAGCCATTCTCAAAGACTGCACTTCCCTTATGGTAGAACGCCGCGTTCACGAGTTTTCCGCAGTTGAGGGTGACAACCCTCGGCTGTGCGGGAGCTTGTGCATTTTCGGCGGTTTCAGACGCCGCGGAATCTGCGGCGGGGACATTCGTGTAGTCCACACGCAAAAGCATTCCCGCGTCTGCACTGTTTACTGCGAAAATACCATCTCCCGAAGCGTATACGGGATTTCCCAGTACCGCATCGGCACGCACCGTCATACCGCTCTCCACAGAATAAGCACCCGCAACGCCATAGGAATAACCCTTGGTCTCAGACAGTATAACTTTCTGCGGTTCAATCGGCGTATATTCAACACCCAGCTTGGGCAGGTAGATTTCCTTTTTAGATACGCCGAAAACAGTGTAAAATTTCGGAGTGTAAACCGAACCCAGCCGCACTTCGTTATCATCGGCGGAAAATTCGGTAAGACTTCCGTCCTGACGAACGGTGTAGAGGGATTTTCCCTCGCTCACCTTCATATAGCCGCAAGTGTCGCCGTCGAAAGCCGCGATAATAGCACCGTCCGAAAGCTGTACGACATCTGCAAAGACGGTGTTTTCGGGCGGAGTGAGCGTTCCCACATAGGAAATCTCGCCTACAGAGTACTCGTTAATCGTGATTTGCTCATTTGTGAGAGTGTATATGTGATTCCCATCGGCGAATGTGCCGAAGCTGTCACGCTCCACCAGAATATCTCCGAATACGGACAAATCCTGCAAGCCGTAGCGGTAGAAGCTGTCGCCGCCCGCGATTTTCTCCTCATGGGAGTAGTAGATTTCGGTGAAAATCTCATTCTCGTCTGCCGCATAGCCGATAGGCTTCGGCGGCTCCATTCCAAAGACGATACCCGCCGCCATTCCGGAGCCTGCTACTATCAACGCACCCATTATAGCGGCAGTCAGCTCGCCGATATAATAGCGGGATTTTCCGCGAACATAGTCGTAATCTTCATCGTATTGGTCGTCAATGGGAGTGCGTTTCTCATCGGGGACGGGGAGCGGCACAACGTCTTCCGAGTCGCTGTCGGACGGGTCGGGTGCTCCTGCGTTTCGTGCAATATTGGCGAGGTTTTCCTCCAGCATCGCACGGTCTATCTTGATAATGGACGTAGTGTCGCCGTTGTAGCCTGTGGAGGGCTTGTCCTCGGGTGTGGTTTCGTAAATTTCTTCATCTTGCACAGGCTCGGCGATTTCCTCCACGGCCGTAGCAGTGGCAGACGAAGACTCAGCACTGTAATCTATATTAACAGTGAAGTCCTTGGTGTCCTTCTTCAAATCATCGGGAGAAGCGGGGATAATCGTGTTCTGCTCGTCCAGATACTCGTCAATTATCTCATCGCTGTCCGCTATTGCCGCGTCAAAGTCCTCGTCCTCCAAAGGCGGAACGGGGTGGGCATAGTCGGAAGCCGCAGACGCAGCGTTTCCACCACCCAGCAGGCTCTCAAATTCCTCGGTCGCACCGAGAGAAAATCCGATTGTGTCGGGAGCCGCGGATTCGGGCTTTTGCTCGGAAGAAACGGCCTTGTTTTTCTCCGCAACTGCGTCAAACGCCGCCTTGAACTCGTCCGGCTCCTCTATCGGTTCTGCGGAATCTGCAGGCGAGTCCTCGCCGGAGGCATTCTTCATCAGCATATCCGACTCCATCATGTCGATACGTGATGTGAGGGTATGCTCCCATATCTGACGTGCCGTGTAGAGAATCCTCATATAATCTCTGGAGGTCATTCCCGCATTCTCAACCGTGCGTATCAACGCCTGTAGATTCATAGCGGGATTGGACTTGATTTTGAGAACAACCTCTTCGGGAGCGCCGCAGCCCTCAAGCAGATAGATAAAATCCGCACTGCCTATCCCCAGCTCGCGAAGGCGGTTGAAGAAGGTGTAAGCGTCAATCTCCACCATCTCCGCTTTCTCGTCCATCAAAAAGTCAACGATATTCTGCGGAATAACCTTTTCGGGCACAATCTTATTCAACATAAGCCGCCGCATTTTACCAACTGTCATGACTTTCCCCCATTTGCCGTAGTTTATCCGATTTTCCCAATTATCTCAAATCCAAATCCAATATATCCAATGCCCGTCCCAGACGCTTTTTTACCGTTCCGCGTGCCATACCCGTATACATAGAAATCTCATCGGGCGTGCAGTTTCCTCCCATATAGAGAGCGGCACACAGGCGGTCGCGATTTTCCAGTTCGAACATCGCACTTTTCGCTTCTATCATATAATCGTCCGTTTCGGGATTGGGACCGTACTCCTTGAAGTAGGTCTTAATGCGGGTGCAGAGGGTTCTCATCATGAAATAGCGGAAACTGTCCTCGTTGTGGAGCCGTCCGACCGCACGGAATCCGTCACGTGCCGCACCAAGCACGACTGCGATGGTGTCGGTGTCGTTTTTCAGCGAATAGAACGCGGTGTAGTACATCGACTCGTACACCAGCTCGTACAGCTTGGAGAATGCTCGTGCATCTCCGCTAGCTGCCTCGGCTGCGATAGCTCGGTATTCCCTCTTGTTCATGATTCCCCTCTTTTCCCCTGTTTTTTCCTCATTATCCCGAATCGGACGGGATTATTCCTCTGTTTTTACAACTGCGATTCCAAGCTCGTCAAGCTGCTGAGAAGATACCTCGCCGGGAGCCTCGCTCATCGGCTCGGACGCATTCTGCAGCTTCGGGAACGCGATTACATCTCTCAGGCTGTCCGTGCCGCACATAAGCATTGCCAGTCTGTCAAGACCTATTCCCGCACCGCCGTGGGGAGGTGCTGCGTACTTGTATGCGTCAACCAAGAACCCGAACTTCGCCTTGATTTCCTCATCGGTAAGACCGAGCATTTCAAACATATGCTTCTGAAGCTCGGGGTCGTTTATACGGATAGAGCCGGAAAGCAGCTCTACGCCGTTAAGCACGAGGTCGTAGCACTTCGCACGAACCTTAGCCTTATCGGTGTCCAGATACTCCAGACACTCGTCCATCGGCATAGTAAACGGGTGGTGCATAGCAAGCCACTCGCCGGTTTCCTCGTCCTTTTCGAAGAACGGGAACTCGGTAATCCACAGGAAATTCCAACCCTCGGGGATAATGTCAAGCTGCTTGCCAACCTTCAATCTCAACGCACCGAGCGTGGGGAGTGTAACGCTGTTCTTATCCGCAACGATAAGTGCGACATCGCCCTTTTCACAGCCGAGAGCGGAGAGAATCTTCTCCTGCTCGCCCTCCTTGAGGAACTTTGCAAACGAGCAGTTGGGGGCGTCGTCCACCCAGCGTACATAAGCCAAGCCCTTTGCACCGATTCCCTTTGCATACTCGGCGAGCTTGTCTATCTCCTTACGAGTGAGCTTATCAGCCGCACCCTTTGCCACAATACCGCGAACGGAGCCGCCGCACTCAATTGCATTCTTGAATACAACGAAATCGGTGTCCTTTACAACGTCCGAAATATCGGTAATCTCCATTCCGAAGCGGGTATCGGGCTTGTCCGAACCGAAACGGCTCATTGCCTCGTCATAAGTGAGGCGGGGAAGCGGCGTTGTAATATCCACATTCAGGACTTCCTTGTACAGACGCTTTACGAAGCCCTCAAGCATCTCCATAATGTCGTCCGTATCAACAAACGACATTTCAAGGTCGATTTGCGTGAACTCGGGCTGTCTGTCCGCTCTCAAATCCTCGTCACGGAAGCAGCGGGCAAGCTGGATATATCTGTCAAACCCCGAAATCATCAGCAGCTGCTTGTACATCTGCGGCGACTGCGGCAGAGCATAGAACTTGCCGTTGTGAATACGCGACGGCACGATATAGTCGCGTGCGCCCTCTGGGGTGGACTTAATCATCATGGGAGTTTCAATCTCGAGGAAGCCGTTCTCGTAGAAATACTCGCGGGCACACTTTGCGATTTTGTGACGCATAATCAGGTTCTCCTGGAGCGGCTGGCGACGAAGGTCGAGGTAACGGTACTTCAAACGCAGTTCCTCGTTTGTCTTGCTGTCGTTTACAATCTCGAAAGGCGGCGTCTGAGCCTTGGAGAGGATACGCAGCTCGGTAGGCATAACCTCCACAGCACCCGTTTTAAGGTCGGGATTGGATTTCTCTCTTGCTCTTACCGTACCCTTTACCATCAGCACGTCCTCGGAACGGACGGTCTTTGCTTTCTCGAAAACCGACTTCTCGGTGGTTTCATCAAATACGAGCTGAACAATGCCGGTTCTGTCACGCAAGTCGATAAACACCAGCGAGCCCTTGTCGCGGACTCTCGCAGTCCAGCCGCCGAGCGTAACCTCGCCCATTTCAAGCGTAACCTCGCCGCACATACAGCTTCTCTTCATATCTTTCATATTGTCCATAACACATACCTCCGCATTATTGCATATATCGTAATTATAACACATTTTTCGGGATTTTTCAATAGGGGGCGGAGAAAAAATAAGGAAAAAAATGGGGTGTTGGGGTGCATTTGCACCCACCGCCCCCACCCCCACTGCCCAAAGCTCGGGCGGAGCCAAGCGACGCACGAGATTTAGTCCTCCCCCAAAGGGGAGGGGGAGAAGAATTCGTATGCAGAGGGGCACTGCGTGTCCCTCTGCACTCCCTGCTTTTGGGGCAAGCCCCCATACCCCGTTTTTCGAAAACTGAGTGGGGGTGCATTTGCACCCCCACAAAATAATATTTTACGTCAGTCTTTCTTTTTGGTCGGAACGCCCTTTCAGCAGGAACACCGAAATTATCTTCGAGATGAACACCAACGAATCTATCTGCTCCTGAGTCCAGTATCTGTTGCTCCTGCACTCGTCAAAGCCGACAAACCCTTTGAACTTACCCGCGTCCATTATCGAACAATGCAGCACGGACTTTACGTCCTGCACCGCCAGAAACTCGCTGATTGTATCGGGCAGCTCCTTTATGTCCTGACAATAGATAATGCCCTCGTCATTGAAGCAGTCATGATACTTACCGTCAAGGTCTTTTTCATAGTCCACGCTCTGGAGCATATCAATGCACGGCTCAACGCCCTCGCCGCACCACTCGAACGTGTTGGAACAG
This sequence comes from Oscillospiraceae bacterium, assembly GCA_051882535.1. Taxonomy (GTDB): domain Bacteria; phylum Bacillota; class Clostridia; order Oscillospirales; family Ruminococcaceae; genus CAG-115. Next base: position 16,367 of record JBJESA010000202.1, on the reverse strand, counting down.
AACTTTCCGTCCTCGCTGTCCTCGAAAATGTATACGCGGCTGACATCAAACGTCTTGCCCACCAGCTCCAGCATCTGCGAAATACCCGCGTCAACATCAACGCTGGAGTACAACGCACTGAACACACGCATCATCAGCGAAGCCGCTCCGCTCGGATTGGAGCTTAACATTACGCTCTCGGCAGAGGAACTCTTTCCGGCGGTATCTTCGTTCTTTATACGGTAAACTCCCTCGCTCATGGACGCCGCATTGAACACCTCTACACGGTTCTTTCCGTTGTTCTTTGCCTGATAGAGTGCGGTATCTGCCTGCTTGAACAATTCGCCGTAGGAGCGATTGGACGGGTTTACGACCGCCGCTCCGATACTGCTCCTTATTCCGCCGACCTGCGGTACTTCTATTTCAAGCACCCGCTCCAGAATATTCCAGCCCTTCTTCTTGGCAAGCGAAGCAGTCGCACGAGGGAGGAATACGATGAATTCATCTCCTCCGTACCGTCCCACAATATCCGTTGCTCGGAATACGCCCTTAATCGTAGACGCGAACTTCTTTAAGAACTCATCTCCGAACAGATGACCTAGATTGTCGTTAATCGACTTGAAATCATCAATATCCAGCATCATAAGAACGCCGCCTGTACCGTGTTCCAATTCCGCCTTGATAAGCTCCTCGGTGGTCGCCTTGTTGTAGACATCAACGCACAGCGGGTCGAACATCGCCTTTGCCTCCACCTTTTCGAGGTGGGAAAGCTCGTCGTCCACGTCCTCCAGCTTGCCGATTACGGCGAAAATCTTGTCGTACTCGTCACGAATGTTCTTCATAAACACCTTGTGACGGCGAGGATATCCGTCCACCTCAACCCGCACGAGCATTTCCTCATGCGTTTCACCGTCCGCACCCGCACGCAGCCTTGACAACCCTTGGATAAGCTTCGCACGGTCGTCATCATTAAGAAGCGTGAACTGCTCGGGACGTTTTAAGAAGTCGGTGAGTACCACCATCGAATCGTGCTTGCCGTCATTATTGTTGGAATAGCTGAACTCGTCGTGGATAGTATTGTAGCTGAACGTGATTGTGCCGGTTTCGTAGAGAAGCATACTGTACATCTCATTCTCGGCGGCGGAATGTCTATGCACCTCAACCTGTTCGCTGACATCGGCAAATACTGCATAAATCAGCGTTTCGCCGTCCTCGTCCGCGATTGTGTACTGAATGCCCAAATCGAATGATGTGCCGTCTGCACGCATCGACTCCAGCGTGAAGCTGCCCTCGGTGCCTGCATTCAAGCCGCTGTGACGTGCAAGCGTATCAAGCGGAAGAACCGGAATATCCATATTGCGGCTTTTTATGCCAAAAATATCGTAAATCTTATCACTTATGTAAACCGGAACTGCCTTCGCGTCCTGCAGACGGAAAATACCAAGTCCCACAGGGATATTATCAACGGTCTTGCTGAGAAATTCCATTCCGCGGTCCTGACGTTTTTGCTCGGCAATGTCGCGGTCGAGCTGCTTTATGGTACACAGCGAACGCATTACCTTGCCGTTTGCACCGCGGTTGATGGTGATGGACAGTTCACACCACTTGTAACTCTCGTCCGCCATTTTAAGGCGGAGAGTTATGTTCTCGGGAGTGCCGCTGCTTGCGTTCAGCCGCTCCATATAATCGCGGAACGCCTTCTTGTCATCATCGTGGACGATATATCCTTCGTTAAATCCTTCGTAGAATTCCTCCACCGACAGCTTCGCCGCCCAGTACTCCTCGATAGAGGGGGAACAAATCGTGCGATTGGTGACGTGATCCCACTCGATAATAGTCATTTTCGCCCTGTCTGCTACCAAACGGTACAGTCTGCTCAAATCCGCGACCTTGGTGTTTGCCACCATGCTGTCAACACGCGATTTATCACGGCAGAACAGCATACAGGTATCCGTCTTGGACTGTACAAGCGTTACTCCGAAAACGGAATACTTTCCACCCGCCTCGGCGTCAAGAAAACGCACTTCACGGTATGCGTCGGTGAAGTCGGGATTGTTGAACGGCGCCTCGACCAATTCGCGGAAACGCTCTGCGTCATTGGGGTAGATATACTTCTCCTTAAGCGAATTCAGAATACTGTCAAACGGCATCGGCTTCCCAAGAACAGGCCGCAAAGCCTCCTTGCGGGTGGAAATCAGCTTCACCGTCTTTATACGGAGATTAACTTCGAACACCATATCGTACAATCCCGCCGCGGCGTTCTCCATACGCTCGTTTATTCTGTCCTTGAGTTCGGCACGTTTGCGGGTAACATCGCTCAGGCGGATTACCAGACCGTTATCGCCCGCGGGGAATACCCTTGCACGGATAACACGGCTGTCGCCGTTCTTGCGGATACGCAAATCACGCGTCTGCTCTCCCGACATGACAAGCTCGTTTATCAGCATTTCAAGGTGCTTGTCATCAGAGCGGCTAAGTGCAAGCAGCGAATAGAAATTGCTGTTGGCGTACTCAAGCTTGATGCCGTTCGAGGTGTTGACCAGTGCAATTCCTCCGCTGTAGCTGTCCACTATCGCCGACAGCTTCTCCCTGTTCTTATACTGTTCGGTAATGTCAGACACAAAGACAACGTAGATTTTCTCGCCCGTCTTCTTGTGGGAAGAAAGGGCTATGCGGATTTCCAGTCTGATGGTTTTTCCATCTTCACGGGTGAAATCATGCTCTGTGGTGAAAGTGTTGTTCTTGCGTATTCCCTCGCGGATTTCTTCCATTTCCTTGGGTGAAAAGACTTTCCCGAACAGCTTGATAATCTTGTAGTCGGGAACTCCCGGCTTGCCAAGAATATTCCAGAAGCCGCTGTTGCTGTAAATACTGCGCGACTCTCCGTTCGGAGCAAACTCTACAACCATCATACCGGTGCTGAGATTATTCATTGCCGCAGTAATGCTTACTTTCTGCTCTTCCAGCTCCAGCTTGGCGTTTTTCTCCGCGTCTATAGCGGTTACAATTACAATCAATCGGACAATCCTGCCGCTTTTGTCAAAAGAGCGAAGATTGGTAAGCCGCCACCAGCGGTATTCCCCGTCGGTATCCTTTATGCGGACTTCTTGAGAAGACCTAACGGCTGTATGATTGAGCAAAAACTCTTTCAGTCTTTCCGAATCATCAGGGTGAGTATTGGCTACAATCTTATCCCTTGCCTGTCTGAAATCGTCGACTGTTTCTATTTCCATTCCAAAAGGCATAATAGAGCCCGCACGGTATACGGTGTTATTCTCAATATCCACCTCGATAAATACCGAGTCCGTTGCACCGAGAAGCTGCTCTGTGCGGTCTTGGCTACGCTCGATAATTTTGTTGCTTTGGAGCCGGTCGGTAAGGTCGCTGAACGCGATACAGAAGATGGGATTTTCCTCCGTGCCGCCCAGTTTGCGGTGTACTCCCTCAAGTGTCAGCAATCTGCCGTCCTTGGCATAGCGGCGGACGGTGGCACGGACAGGCTTATCTGTTTTAGCCGATTCCAGACACGCACTGCGGGAAATCTTCACATCATCGGGGTGAACGTGCTTCCAGATATCCGCACCCGTTTCCACGGAATCCTCGGGCGAATACCCCATAATCTGCATATATCCGTCGTTCGCACGGATAAGCTCCAGCCTTCCGTCTACCATCTCGTATATTCCCAAGCCGCCGCAAACGCTCTCGATAAACTTGGACACCAGCGGGTTGCTGCCGAGAAGCTCGTTTACGTCATAGCCGATGGTAACGTCCTCTTCGGGCTGCTTCTCGCTCTCTCCCACCACTTCGTCCTGCTCGATAAGCATGGTGAACTCCGCCTCGGGGACGGGGCGGGAGAAATAGAATCCCTGAATATACGCACAGCCGATACTTGCGAGAAACTCGTACTGCTCGCGGGTTTCAACGCCCTCTGCAAGCATGGGGACATTGAGCCACTTTGACATTCTGGCAATTGAAGTAACGATAGTGCCGACTTTTCCGTTCTTCTCAAAGCCCTGCATAAACTTCATATCCAGCTTGAGAATATCAATCGGGATATCCTTGAGGGTGTTAAGCGACGAATAGCCGCTTCCGAAGTCGTCCATCAGGACAGGGAAACAGTTCCCACGCAGTCTGCCGACTGTTTCAAGCAGTTGAGCGGGATTGTCGTTATATGCACTCTCCGTAATCTCGATACGGAAGTTTTTCGGGTCAACGCGGTAGCGTGTGGTAAGGTCGCTTATGATGTCGAACAGCTTGGGGTTGTACATACTCATTCGCGAGATGTTCACCGAGATGGGGAACGGCTCAAGCCCGCTGTCCATACGCTTTTTCTGGTAGATACATACCTGTTCGAGAATGTACAGGTCGAGTTCGGCGATAAAACCGTTCTTCTCGAAAACGGGGATAAACTTGCCGGGCGAAATCATACCCTTTGTCGGGTGATTCCAACGGACAAGTGCCTCGGCACTTACAAATTTCCGTGCCTTTATGCCGTAGACGGGCTGATAGCAGACGTAGAACTCGCCGTTATCCAACGCACGGCGGCTCTCATCGCATATCTCCTGCTCCTCCAGCATTTGCAGACGCATTTTCTCGTCATAGTATGCGATATGCTCGCGGTAGCTGCCGTTTATCGAGCGGCACGCGATAGACGCACGGTCGGTCATATTCTCAATTGAGAGCGACTTGTCGGTTATCTTATACACACCGAGATAAAACTGGATTTCGTGCGTGATTTCGGGGATTTTATTCACCGCAGTCTTCAAAGCGTCAATTATCATCTGCGGGTGTACCGAACGCTCGGTGTACGGCACCAGCATACAGAAGCTATCCGCGAAGAAGCGGGCATAGATACCGCTTGCTCCCATTATCTCACGCAGAACCTGTGCAACGGTGCAAAGCACCTTATCGCCTAATTCTCTGCCCATCAAGTCATTGACGGTCTTGAAAGAGCCGATATTGAGCTTCATCAGCGAGTATTCCATAAGCGGATTTTCGTCCAGCTTCTGACGTGCGTTCTTGATAAACGCAGAGCGGTTATACAGTCCCGTCAGCGGGTCGAAGTATGCGACCGTACGCAGTTCTTCCTCAATCTGCTTTTCCTTGGTGGTGTTGGTGATGAATATGTACAGGCACAGAGTTCCGTCGCCGTTTATCATCGGCTTTGCACGGAGCATCAGCCACAACGGTCTGCCGTTCTTGGTGACGCAGTTAAAGGTGTGCTTGAGGTGACCGCCGTTTTCCAGCGTTTCGTCCAGTTTCTTGCGGATAACGCTGACATCGTAGGGAGTAAGACCAACGGTAGCCTCCGAACTCAGTTCAGCGATACAGCTCTCGTAGGTGGGATACTCCAGCATCTCTGCAAGACCGCGGTTGACGAACATCACGGCCATTTTGCCGTAGCTGTCACGCTCCGCATACGCAATTCCACCGGGGGAATTGTCGAGCAGGGCTTCGAGTTTGTCCTCGTTTTCGCGAAGTCTTTCGCCTGCCTCTTTGGCAAGCATTTCGTGACGCTTTTCATCGTTGCTGTCGAGGAATACGCAGTAGATATCGCTCGTACCGTCGGTTTCGCCGAGCTTGCCCGCTATAATGCGAATCCACTGACAAGCGTCGGGGTCGGTGGGGTCGCCGATTGCGAACGTATACGAGAAATGGGACGAATAGCCCTCTTCACGAATAAAGGTCTTGAGCCACTCGGGACGGTATGTATCGGAAAACTGTGCCTTAAACTCCTCGCCTGTCATTCCGAAAAGCAGCAGCAGTTCGCTGTTGAAGTAGGAACAGTCCACATCAACGCCGTTGGTGCGGATAATCGCCACGCCGCCGGGGATATTGTCCATAAACGCAGTGAAGCGGTGTTCGTTGTTAGCCGCTTTCTTCATCTGCTCGTTTTCCGCACTCATCTTTGCGTTCTCGGCAATCAGTCTTTCGAGCTGAGTCAGGCGGAGAACGTTATTGATACGGTGCTTGATTACGGTGACATCTGCCCCACGCTGCACAAAGTCCATAGCACCCAAATCGAACGCACGGAGTTTGGTATACGGGTCGTCATCGGTTGTCACGATAATAACCGGTATATGACAAATCTTCGGCTCGGACTTCATCTGCTCAAGGAACTCGCAGCCGTTCATTCGCGGCATAATCATATCCAGCAGAATTACGTCAACGGCGTTGGGATTTTTGCGGATAATGTCCAGTGCTTCAAAACCGCTGTTCGCCGTCTGTATTTCGAAACTGTCACACAGCAAGTCGCCCATAAGTTCGATGTTGAACTTAAGGTCATCGACTATCAGAACTGTGGCTTTTCTATCGTCAGTATTCATAGTTATATAAACTCTCCCGTAGGTATATTAGACATTGATACACATATTAATTTTACCACAAAAAAACGTCCTTGTCAATACAAGATTTGTGAAATTATAATATGAATGGGAGAAAATAAGGGCGGGAAGTTGGTGAAAAGGGAGAAAAAAAGAGGGGCAGTATGCCCCCCTAAATTCATTTCCAGTTTCTCGAATAGCTTGGTGCTTCTAACTTCGCATTGGAAGTTTTCAGCTTCTTCCGCTTGCGGACGGCGATTGCTTTGGTGATGTCGAACGGGGGCTTTTCGGGGATTTTCTTAAACTCCTCCCAGTAGTGCAGTGCCGCCCGTTCTATGCGTTTGGTGTTGCCCAGACGCTCCCTAATAGTGAGAATCTTCACGGTCTTGAAATAGTTTGTATTCAATATCAGAGTGTCGAATATCAGCTCTCCGTCCTCTGTGATGTGGTAGCCCAGACGGTTGGTTTCTTCAAAATACTCGCGGATTTCGCCCTTGATAACCAACTCACGGGTGGATTTCTTCGGGTCGCGGGATATGCTCTCCAGCCCCTTGAACGGCACATAGTACAGCCTGCGTAAAATCACCCGCTTTCCGTATCTCGTAAACTCCCCCGCATACTCGCTGTATATCAAGCCGCTCGGCAGTATGTCGAAAAACGTATAGCGGCTGTGCCTGCGTTTGTACTTGTCCGTCAGATACACGGCTATAAACGTGAAGACCATACCCGTAAGCACGGCAAACGCTATCACCCACATCGACAGCCGAGCAAAGCCCGAACTGAAGCCGAGGGCAATATTTACCGCACAGAATATGCACATCGTGAGTATCGGTGCTGTCACGACTATTATAATTCGCCGAAGTTTGCGGGAATAGTCCCCCACTTCTGCGTGGAAATAATACCTCTCCATATCGGCTCCTTGTTTTCGTCCCGCGGGAAAAGCCCGCCTTATATTCATTATAGCACCGAAAGGCACGTAAGTCAAGAATTTCTCTTGACATTTTCCGCATTTTGTGCTATAATCAAAATTGCTGGGGGTACTCCGTTTTCGGGGTTGAGAAAGTCCCTTTGAACCTGTCGGTTAACACCGTTGTAGGGAAGCGTGGCGATATTTACCCGCATTCTCCCTTATTCGGGAGAGTGCGGTTTTGTTTTTTGAAAATCGGAGGAAATTAAGTGGACGATATTAAAAAGGTACTGACCATTGCCGGCTCGGACTGCTCGGGCGGAGCGGGCATTCAGGCGGATTTAAAGACATTCGCCGCTTTAGGGTGCTACGGTGCGTCTGTTATTACCTCGGTAGTCGCGGAAAATACACAGCGTGTCATCTCGGTGTGCAATATGTCCGCAGACGAAGTAGCAAAGCAGATTGAAGCGGTTTTCGAGGATATCGAAATCAGTGCGGTAAAACTCGGTATGCTCCCCACAAAGGAGATTATCGAGGTTGTAGCCGCCGCTCTCAGCAACTACAAGCCCGCACATATTGTATGCGACCCCGTGCTTGTGGCTACAAGCGGCGACACACTCTCCAACAGCGGTGTTATTCCCGCTTATGTGGAGAAAATCTTCCCGCTGGCAGAGATAATCACCCCGAATATACCCGAGGCGGAGGCTTTCACGGGAATGAAGATTCTCGAGTGGAACGACATGGAAAAAGCAGCGGCAAAGCTGTGCGAAATGGGTGCGAACAGCGTTCTCATCAAAGGCGGTCATTTATCGGGCAAAGAAGCGGTGGACTTGCTGCTTGATGAGCGTGGAATTCCACGGATTATCCGTGCGGATTTTATAGACTCGCCCAACACCCACGGCACGGGCTGCACGCTATCAAGTGCGATTGCGGCAGAGCTTGCGGACGGCTGCAACCTTTTCGAGGCGGTACGCAACGCAAAGCAGTATGTATACCTCGCTATCAAAAAATCCTACACAGTAGGAAAGGGGCACAGCCCCGTAAATCACTTCTTTGAGATGTGGTAACACTAAAATAATCTGCAGGACGGTGCTTTATCGCCTGCCTGCATAATGAAAGGACATTATATACTATGAGAGAATACGCAACACAAATGGAAGCGGCTAAGAAGGGCATTATCACCCCCGAGATGAAGACCGTAGCCGAAAAGGAGTACTGGGACGCAGAGAAAATCCGCGAAAAGGTAGCAACCGGCGAAATCTGCATTCCCGCGAACATCAACCACAAGTCGCTGTCCGCTGAGGGAATCGGCGGCGGACTTCGCACGAAAATCAACGTCAACCTCGGCATTTCCGGTGACGCAAAGGACTACGAACTCGAGATGCGGAAAGTGGATATGTCCCTGAAGTTCGGTGCGGAGGCTATTATGGACTTGTCGAACTACGGCAAGACGAATACTTTCCGCAAGGAGCTTATCGCAAAGTCCCCCGCTATGATAGGCACGGTGCCGATGTATGACGCGATTGGCTATCTCGAAAAAGACCTGCTGGACATCACCGCCGAGGACTTTCTGCGTGTAGTACGTGCTCACGCGGAGGAGGGCGTGGACTTTATGACCATTCATGCGGGAATCAACCGCCGTGCCGTTGAGGCATTCCGCCGCGACCCCCGCAAGATGAATATCGTATCCCGCGGTGGCTCGCTGTTGTTCGCGTGGATGATGATGACGGGCAACGAAAACCCGTTCTACGAGCATTATGACGAGGTTCTCGACATTCTCCGCGAATATGACGTGACTATTTCGCTCGGTGACGCACTCCGTCCCGGCTGCATTGACGATTCCACCGACGCGGGACAGATTTCCGAGCTTATCGAGCTTGGAGCACTCACCGAACGTGCGTGGGCAAAGGACGTTCAGGTTATGGTAGAAGGCCCCGGACACATGGCGATGAACGAGATTGCCGCAAATATGCAGCTGCAAAAGCGTATCTGCCACAACGCACCGTTTTATGTGCTTGGTCCGCTGGTTACCGACATTTTCCCCGGCTACGACCACATCACTTCCGCTATCGGCGGGGCGATTGCGGCGGCTTCGGGTGCGGATTTCCTGTGCTACGTCACTCCCGCAGAGCATCTGCGTCTGCCCGACCTTGACGATGTTAAGGAGGGAATTATCGCAAGCAAAATCGCGGCTCACGCGGCGGATATTGCAAAGGGCGTTCCCCACGCCCGCGACAAGGACAACGAGATGGCAGAGGCTCGCCACAAGGTTGACTGGGACGAGATGTTCAAGATTGCCGTTGACGAGGAAAAGGCTCGCCGTTACTTTGAGAGTACTCCTCCCGCAGACCGCCACACCTGCTCGATGTGCGGCAAGATGTGTGCAGTCCGCACAACCAATATGATTCTTGAGGGCAAGGAAGTAAAGTTCTGCTCGGAGAAGTAATATGGACAAGAAGAACATCGACTACACGCTCTACTTTGTCACAGACCGCGAGCTTATGCACTGCGACAGTGTGGAGCATTGCGTTGAACTCGCCTTAAAAGGCGGTGCTTCGGTGGTGCAGCTTCGTGAAAAGGACATCACCTCTCGTGAGTTCTACGAAACGGCTCTGCGTGTACACGAAGTCACCAAAGCGGCGGGAGTTCCGCTTATCATCAACGACCGTCTGGATATCTGCATGGCGGTGGACGCAGAGGGCGTTCACCTCGGTCAGAAAGACATACCCTGTGCCGAAGCGAGAAGAATCCTCGGCGAGGACAAGATTATCGGCGTTTCGGCGGCTCGTGTGGACGAGGCAATCAAGGCACAGCAAGACGGTGCGGATTATCTCGGCGTGGGTGCGGTTTTCCAAACGTCCACCAAAACAAACACCCGCCCCGTAACCCCCGAAATTATTCGGGGCATAAGGGCAGCAGTGGATATTCCGTTTGTGATAATCGGCGGGGTGAATAGCCGCAATATCGCACAGCTGTCGGGGCTTGGTTTTAACGGTGCGGCGGTGGTTTCCGCTGTTGCCGCAAAGGACGATATTACGGTGGCGGCAAGGGAAATGCGTGAAGCTATTGAAAAAGCAGGCTGGCGATAAAGGCACATCTACTTCGTCAAACCCCTGTTGGCAGCCACAAAGGCTAGCCAACAGGGGTTTTCCTCGTATCTGCACCTTTCTCGCCAGCCTTCTAGAGTCGGGCTAAATCCCGCTGAAATCAAAATCGGGAGTATATTCCTCCTTCGCGGAGCTTTTCTCCTGCATATATCCCTCCAGCCCCGCCGCGTACACCGCGTCGAGGGCTTTTCTGTACTCAAACGTGGTTATTCGGCGGTTGAAACGAGATAGCTTTTCGTCTGTAAGCACTTTCCCGAGCGGAGTGTACTGGCTCATCAGGCTGAACAGGATTTCCCCGCCGAACCGCTCCCCTACACGCTTTATCACCTCTACGCTGTCCTTGTAGCAGTCGGGAATCACCAGATGACGAACGATAGTGCCTTTGAGAAGCTGCTCCCCCGTGCTGTCGAACTGCGGTTTTCCCGTCTGGCGTACCATCTCCGCCACCGCCCGAATTGCGGTATCGAAGTAGTTCGGGGCGTTGGAAAGCCGCTTGGCGAGGTCGTCTGCGAAGTACTTCACATCGGGCAGATAGATGTCGATTATCCCCTCGAGAGTTCGGAGAGTTTCCACCCGCTCATAACCGCCCGTGTTGTAGACAATCGGCACGGACAGTCCCCGCTCCTTTGCCGCGAGAATTGCACGCTTTATCTGCGGCACAAAATGCGTGGGATTTACGAGGTTGATATTCAATGCACCTTGTTCTTGTAATTCGAGGAAGATTTCCGAAAGCCGCTCCTCGGTGATTTCAATGCCTTTCCCGCATGTGCTGATGTCGTAATTCTGGCAATACACGCACCCCAGTACGCACCCCGAAAAGAACACCGCACCGCTGCCCCGCTCCCCCGAAATGCACGGCTCTTCCCAATAATGGAGCATCGCACGGGCGGCAACTATATTCTCCCCCATTCGACAGTAGCCGCGGGCGGTGGAGCGGTCTATTTTGCACTGCCGAGGACATAATTCGCAAAGCATACAACTTATACTCTCTTTCTAATAACATCAGCCGCCCATTTGAGGACGGCTGAATTTCTTTTACCGATTCTTATTGAGCGACTGCCCTGTCTGTCTGCCCACCATAGCACTATTATAGTAGCCAATCTTCTGCTTGGTCTGCTTGAGGGCTTCGAGTTCCCTGCGTGAGTCGACGTGTTTATCCTTGAACTGCCCCGAAATCACCTTATCCTTATCCAGTATACGCTGTTTAAGGATTGTGACGTTTTTCTGGAGAAGCTGCAGCTTCTTGTGGGCATCGTCCAGCGGCACGGTGACGGCGCTGCCGTTAATCAACGCACGGAGAAGCCGTGCTTCATCGGGCTGCTCCACCTCGATTACCGCATCAAGGTCGTCCTTCAGCTCGTCAAGCGTTCCGATAAGCTCGTTGCGTGCGATAAGCCCCTGCTGGAGCACTTCCAAATCCGCATTTATCATCGTGTCGGTCTGCTTTTCGTATTCCTGCAGCGTGGAGAGAATGTTCTCCATCAGCTCGTTTACTCTGTCGCAGCCAAAACGCTCGTCCATACGGTTCCCCCCCTGCCCTTGTTTATCTCAAATCAGGGCTTGTTGGAAAACAGCCCTTTCTTCTGGTTTGCCTTTTCCTGTGCTTCTATCTCCTCGCGTGTCATCTGGCTGATTTGAGTGAATGCGTCACGCAAATCGGCAATCATCGGGATAATCTTCTCTATCTCGGTGCAGTCCTTGCTGACATTCGCCTTTACCATCTCCTTATAGAAGAAGATGTACAGCGACTCGAGATTCTGCGAAATCGGCACAGACATATCCAATGCTTCACGAAGTGCGTCAATGCAGTCCTCCGCCTTGATAAAAGCGTCATTGGATTTTTTGTAGTCCTTTTCCTCAACGCACTTTACGGCAATTGCGAGCTGACGCTCAATTTCACTGTACAATTTAATCACAATCTCCACAGGAGTCATTGTCTTGACAGACTGCTTCTTGTACTGAGAATACTGATTCATCATATCAACTCAAACTCCCTTTCGATTACATCGTTGTACCGCCACCGAGGTAGTTTGACAGGTATGCCGACTGGTCGTTGAACTTGCCCATCATTTTTTCGAGATTGGTGAATACGTCCCACCAGTAGTTTTCCTTGGCGTCGTAGCGGTCTTGCAAGGTGTTGATACGCTTGTTTATCTGCTCCATCTGACGGAAAATCTCATTGTTCTTCGCGGTGGAACCTTTCTCCAGACCTGCCTTGCGAATAAGCGAACCACGGATTGAACCCGTCTTGGAAGTGGTGGTGGATACCGCATTGTCAAGAATGGTATCGATTTTCTTCATAATGCCGTTGTCGGCGTCGGTAAACAGCTTGGCAACCGCATCGGGATTCTCGTCAAATGCCTTGTTGAACGCATCTTCGTCAATCTCCAGCTTGCCGTGCGACTCGTAGTCATACGGAATGGTAGCGATACCCATATTGAAAATACCGAACTTGCTGCCGTCATCGGTTGTAATGGTGTTGTAGAGGGTGCTTCTTATCTGGGACATAATGCTGGAAATGGTGGAGTCGTTGTAGATAACGCCCTTCTTTGCGGTTTTCTCCCACTTTTCGACTTCCTCTTCGGACATTTCATCCTTTTCCTCATCGGTCAGAGGCTCGTAGGTGTTATTCTTGGAATCGCGGGCAGGAGTTGTGCCGATATGTCCGTATACATCGTCAATCAGCTGATTGTAGTCCTTGACGAAATCCTTAATCAAGGTCTTGACATCTTCGTAGTCCTTGGAAATTCCCACCTTGTAGGTTTCATTCTCCACAGCGTCGGTGAAGTCGAACTTTGTGCCGTCAACCTCATAAGAGTTGGAATTGTGGTAAATTTCCACGCCGTCCAGCTCGAAAATCGCATTCTTGCCCTCAACAACAGTGGCTTCGCTTCCCGTAATCCCCAGTGCCTGAGTAAGCTCGTTATCCACAAGCTCGACATTTCCGCCGGAACCCATATCGTTTGCTTCAACAATGAAGCGATTCTCAACGGTGGAATAGCTCATGGTAACGCCCGCACCCGACTTGTTTACAGCGTCAAGGAAGTCCTTGATGGTCATATCCGCCTTGACGCTTACGGTCTTGCCGTTGATGTTAAGGTCGGAATTCTTGTCGGTGATACCCATCTCTCTGAGCGTCACATTGTCGGTAATCTTGTTGGTGGCATTACCCTTGGTAAGACCGAGCGTGCCGCCCTCAACAGAGGTAATGGAGAAGTTCTTGTTAATGTAGGTGTCCTTTGTAATAGTTAAGTAGCCGTCAGAAACATCAAAGTCGTAACCTTCGTCCTTGAACGCTTCTTCTGCCGCAGCGGTAAATGCAGCGGAGTTCTTGTCCTTGGCTGCCTGAACGCTTGTATAGGTGAAACTATTGAGCTTTTCGGAATCTATAGCAGCCGAGCTTGAAAGGTTGTTTTCCTTTCTGTAAGCGGCTTCCTTTAGCTTGTTGTACTCCGCAAGAACAGCCTCGTTGCCCTTGTCATTGCGGCTGTCGAAGTAAGTAGCGGCAACGCCCTCGAAGCTGACGTTTTTGGTGGTATCGCCAACCGTAATTGACACCGTGTTCTTTCCGGTTACGCAGGACTGCATCGAAATAGCCTGTTTTGTAGCCGCCTTTGCAAGGCCGAAGTTACCGGTCTTCTCCGTGATGGACACAGTTGCGTTTCCGCCCACCTTGAAGTTGAGAGTCTTGCCGTCCGCACTTGCCTCAGCTGCCAGAAACAGCTCCTTGCCGTCCGCATTAACAGCACCGGTGACGCCGGAAGTTCTGCCGGTAGTGCCGAACAAATCCTCAAGCTCCGGATTGAGAGCGTCGGTAAGTCCCTTGGAGAAGTCCTCTGCGGTAACATTACCGTCGGTTTCTTTCACGCTGAACTTGAATTCAACCGTCTTGGTAACGTCGCCGACTTTCACATCAAGTGCGAAGTCGTAATTTCTCACTGCGTTACCGTCAGCGTCCGTGCCGTTCTCGTAATTGGATTCAGCAGCTTTCTCCAAATCAAGGGAGAAGCCTGCGGGGTTGATTTTGCCGCCGGTGAGCTTCGCCTTGGATGCAGTCTGCAGCACCTTAAGCGAATAGCTGCCCTCCTTTGAAGCGGAAGTTGTCGTTACCGACAACGAACCCTTCACATCAGCACCGCTCTTGGTGGTGATATTCGACTTAAACTTAGAGAAAGTGGTAGGGCTCATAAGGTACGAGCCTTTATTCAGAATATCGAAATACTTATTCTGGAAGTTGGTTAGCTTAGTGGTTACATCACGGTAAGCCTCCTGCTTCCACTGGAGTTTGGTGAGCTTTTTGTTCTGGTTATCAATCTTGGTCTGATAAGCAGACATCATTTCCTTTATCATTGCTTCGCTGTCGTAACCGGAATTGATACCCGATAGTTTGAGACCGCTCATGGTACTTCTCCTCCTTTTAAACGCTGTTTTTCTATATCAATATCGCTGTGTGTTATTTCTTCTGGGCATTTAACAACTGCTGAATAGCCGCACCCGACGCATTCGCGGACTGCTCATTCGTCTGGCGGAGCGTTTTCAGCTCGCTGCGGAACACTTTCACATCTTTAGGTGCGTTTATTCCGATTTTCACCCTGTCCTTGGATATTTCGAGGACGGTTATTTCAATGTTGTCGCCTACCGTTATGCCCTCGTCCGGCTTTCGCGTTATAACCAGCATAGCTTAAGCCTCCTCGGAGTACACGGGATACTTGAATTCGTAGTCTTCAAGCATAATCTGTGCCGCGATATTGTCCTTTGTGTTGAGAACAATGGGGCAGCGAAGATTAATCGTTGTTTTCTTATAATCATCGGGGACGATTGCCACGGTAAGGCAGCGATAGGGTGTGTCCTCGGTAATTTTGAGAAGCTCCTGCTCCTCGTCGCTTATCTCAAAACGGTAATCGGGCAGCATCTGCATCGGGTCGTACACCACGAAGCACGGAGTCGTCCCCTCCACCGACTGCAGCCACATCGGGAACTTATCATCGCCGAGCGGTGCAATAAGCGTGTAGCGGTGGGTATCCTCAAATCCTATGATTCCGTTGGGAAGCGTGATTATGGTATTCTCGGCGATTTCCATCTCGCCAAAATCTCTGGTTTTAATCTTCATATTTTTAACCTCACACCGAGTGATTAAGCAGCGGGGGCTTGTAGTCGGGGTTTGCACTTGCCGGGAAGTAGATAGGACCGCCGACATACTCGATTTCTACACGCGGTCTGTCGCGAACGATAAGCTCGACGCTGCCCGGAATAAACTCCATCGGCAGCTGCGGCGTTACGTCCCAGTCGATGTCCTGCTCTCCCATCTGGTACTCAATATTGAGCTTACCCTCGTCAAAGGTGATGTTCGCACCGCCCTTGGGGAGAAATTCCATTATCGTGGAAACGGTAGCACTCGCACGGGCATTGTTTATCGCAATCTCTGCAGCGGTCATACCGCGTGCCAGCTGGTTGCCCTCGGAGGCTACTCTTGCTGTGCCTTGATATGCGATTGTAAAGCCTTCCTGTGCTTTCTGTGCCAGAATGTCGCCGTCGGTCATATGCCCCTCGCCCAGACTTGCACGTGCTTCATAGGTGTCGATATTGAGTTTTACCGGCTCTGCCTCCATTACATATCCGCCGTTTCTGGTTGTAATGTTTACCTTGGGCGATTTGTCGCCCTCAACAGGCTTGTAGGTTGCGTTTGTAACCTTAATCTCAATCTGAATGGGAATCGTATTGATTTGCAGCAAATTCGTATCCATTTTAAACACCTCCCAAAAATCACTTTATGTAATCAAAGATGCTCTGCGGTACTGCTGAACTGGTCATCTGCAAGCAAGCGTTGTACATCGACTCGTACTGTTTCCAGAGTGTGATTTCCTTCTCGGGGTCGATAATTTCGAGGTCGTTCTGACGCTCGGCGAGGTTCTCATCTCTTATCGTCAGACGGCTGATGTTGAACTCGATAAACTCCTCGTTGCAGCCCATATCCGCAATCTCCACCAGCAGCTTTTCGTTTGCGGTCACCAAGCGGTCGATACAGCCGTTCGCATATTCTATATCTCCGCT
>JBJESA010000201.1:0-2149 GCA_051882535.1 Oscillospiraceae bacterium | reverse complement strand
CCTCGGCTTTGGTTTATTGTTCGGTTTTCGGGACAATCCTACATCTTTCAGCAAGCCTGCCCATAAGGGAATTTACGACCTGCGCTTCTGAATACATCAGAGCGTTAGCGGGCTGTTCCTCCATAGGCTCATCACGGTGCAGAATATCGTCCGCAAAGCCGAGTTCAACCGCCTTATTTGCATTCATCCACGTTTCTGCGTCCATGAGGTGCGAGATTTTTGCACGGCTCATACCCGTCTTGATTTCGTAAGCGTTCATAATGCTTTCTTTGACTTCGGACAGCATTTCGATTGCTTTCTGCATTTCGGCGGTATCGCCCATAGCAACGGTCATAGGGTTGTGTATCATCAGCATTGAAACCGGCGACATCAGCACCTTGTTTCCCGCCATTGCAATAACGCTTGCGGCACTTGCGGCGATGCCGTCAATTTTCACCGTGACGTTGCCCTTGTAGTCCATCAGCATATTGTAAATCTGCGCCGCCGCCACGCAGTCACCGCCGGGCGAGTTAATCCAGACGGTAATGTCACCGCTGCCGGACATTAACTCGTCTTTGAAAATCTGCGGAGTAACATCATCATCGAACCAACTCTCGTCAGCGATAGTGCCGTTGAGGAACAGCGTTCTCTCCTGAATTTGCTCCTGCGTTTCCTCGTTCTTCGCCGTTTTGTTCGTCCATTTCCAAAACTTCTTCATCGGAATTTTCCTCCTCTCTGTCAGCCGACGCGAATATACCTGCGTCAGCCAGTTTTGTCATATTACCGTTTATAAGGTACAAATCTCCACCGTCCTCGGCAGGGATACGGTCGAGATTTTCAAGCTCCCGAATGTCGTTTGCGGACATCCAACCGTTCTGCCTTGCGGTAGCGTAACCGCTCATACGGCTTGCGTAGTCACCCCGCAGCAGTCCGTCAACATTGAACTTAATGAAATAGTCCTTTTTCTCGCTTGGGTTGAGAAGCGAACGCACCATACTTTGTTCCCACCGCACAAGCCACGGTTCAAGGGTGTATTTCACGAACTCCAAGGACTGCTGTTCGATATTAGAAAAGCTCGACTTTTCCAAGTCACCGACCATATGCGGCGGTACTCTGAAAATTCGAGCTATCTCATTTATCTGAAACTTTCGGGTTTCAAGGAACTGCGCCTGTTCGGGGGAAATACTTATGGGAGAGTATTTCATTCCTTCCTCAAGCACAGCGACCTTGTTTGCGTTATGCGAACCGCCGAAGGTGGCATTCCAGCTTTCGCGGACTTTGTCGGGGTTTTTCAGCGTTCCTGGGTGTTCAAGCACACCACTCGGAGCAGCACCGTTGGCGAAGAACTTCGCACCGTACTCTTCGGTAGCCATAGCAAGCCCGATAGCGTTCTTCGCCATTGCAATCGGCGAGTAGCCAACAAGCCCGTCAAAGCCAAGCCCGGGGATATGCAGAACATCATACGGAGAGAGAATAACCTCATACTCCTTACTGCGAATAGCTTCATCGTTTCCGCGATAGTATTTGTAGTACAACCGCCCGTTCTCGTCACGGTCAACGGTCATTTTGTTCGGCATAAGCGGGTAGAGAGCCACAACCTCGCCTTTGCCGTTGCGGATAATCTGCGCGTAGGCATTTCCCCACAGAAGCAGGTGTGTCATAAGCGTTTCACGGAACACGAACGAGGTCATTTCGGGGTTCGGCTCATCGTGCAACAGGAAATACAGAGGGTGGCCGAGAGCCTTTTCTTTTCCGGCAGAAGCTGCCCCCAGTCCGTCAGAGCGGTACTTATACAAGTGTAGCGGCAGTCCCGCTACCGCTTCCGAAAGCACACGAACACAGGAATACACCGCAGTCATTTGCATTGCGGAGCGTTCCGTGACGTTCTTTCCTGCCGTAGAGCAGCCTGTAAAGAAACGATAGGAACTGCCCGCTGTGCTGTTTTTAGGCTTATCCCTCGAATGGAATAAGCCGCCAAAAATCTTCATATCACTATCTCCCTTCATAAGAACAACAAGCCGCGCTCGTCATACACACTTGCTCCACCATCATTCCCGCATCGTATAGCACGGTCAAGAGCCATGATAGTAGCAACCGCTCCGTCAATCTTCTCTGTGGACTTCTCCTTGTCTGCCTTGATGTTGCCGGCAGGGTCGGTTCGGATATAGAT
>JBJESA010000200.1:0-2162 GCA_051882535.1 Oscillospiraceae bacterium | reverse complement strand
GACGCTGTTGAAACCGGAGCTGCTGTTATCACCGTAAACTGATAACCGAAATCTGATTTAACTTTTAAGGAGAATATTATGGCAAAACTGAGAATTACCGAAACAGTTCTTCGTGACGCACACCAGAGTTTGCTCGCTACAAGAATGTCGATAGATGAAATGCGTCCGATTCTTTCTGAGATGGACAAGATTGGTTTCTACTCGGCAGAGTGCTGGGGCGGTGCAACATTCGATGCTTGCATTCGCTTCCTTGATGAAGACCCTTGGGAGCGTCTGAGAACTATCCGCAAGGAGATGCCCAACACCAAGCTTCAGATGCTGTTCAGAGGACAGAATATGCTTGGCTACCGTCACTATGCTGACGACCTTGTCGAGTACTTTGTTCAGAAGTCTATTGCAAATGGTATTGACATCATTCGTATTTTCGACGCACTTAATGATATCAGAAACCTTGAAACTGCTATCAAGGCAGCTAAGAAGGAGCAGGGACACGCTCAGGTAGCGATTTCCTACACCCTTGGCGAGGTATTTACACACGAGTATTATATGAATTACGCAAAGCAGCTTGAGAGTGCAGGTGCTGACTCTATCTGTATTAAGGATATGGCGGCTCTGCTCACTCCTTATGAGGCAGAATCTCTTGTAAGAGATCTCAAGAGTGCTGTTAAAATTCCGATTCAGCTTCACACCCACTACACTTCGGGACTTGCTTCGATGTGTATTATCAAGGCTGTTGAGGCAGGTGTTGATGGTGTTGATACCGCTATGTCGCCTCTCGCACTCGGAACTTCCCATGCTCCTACAGAGTCCATTGTTGCTACTTTCCAGGGCACAGAGTACGATACAGGACTTGACCTTGTAAAGCTCAACGAAATTCGCGACTACTTTATGACACTTCGCAAGAAGTACATCGAGAATGGCCTTATCGACCCCTCGATGCTTGCTACCAATGCAAACGCACTTATTTATCAGGTACCGGGCGGAATGCTCTCCAACCTGCTTTCTCAGCTTAAGCAGGCAGGCAAGGCTGACAGACTTGACGAGGTTCTCAGAGAAGTTCCGCGTGTACGTAAGGACAGCGGTTTCCCGCCTCTGGTTACTCCTACTTCCCAGATTGTCGGTACACAGGCTGTGTTCAACGTAATTATGGGTGAGCGTTATAAGACTGTAACAAAGGAGTTCAAAGGTCTTGTCAAGGGCGAATACGGTAAGACCCCTGTTGATATCGATCCCGAGTTCAGAAAGCAGATTCTTGGCGGTGAGGAGCCTATTACCTGCCGTCCCGCTGACCTTCTCAGCCCCGAGTTTGAAACAATGAAGGAAGAGGCTAAGGAGTGGTGCGACGGTTCTTCCGTTGAAGATATTCTCACTTACGCTATGTTCCCGAAGGTTGCTCCGAAGTTCTTCGAGAAGCGTCGTGATAAGAAGGTTGGCATCGACGCTGACCACGCTGACAAGGCAAATAAGGTTCATCCTGTTTGATTTTAAGTTTTTGTACAGACTGCATAATTTGCAGTCTGTATTTTTTTCTGAATTTATATAGGTGAACAAACTGTGAAATATCGGTTTGTTATCGTTTACAAAAACGAAAGTTTAAAATTTGTCATATTGCACAAAGAAAGGTTACAAAAAAGTTACATTTTTAAGAGGTTTTTGCAAAAGCAAAAAATGGAAATATTTTTTGCTTAATAAACCGCATTGTAATGCGATTTGTGAAGTGGAAGATTTTACTTCGATAAAAATATAACAATTTTTCCTCATTTGGCAAAATGAACAAAAACCGTTTTGTGTAAACGTTTTCGATGATGATTAGATGATAATTCAAAAAAAAGTTTCAAAAAAAGACTTGAAATTTTCAAAAATTTATGCTAAACTAACAATGTAAACGGGAATACATGATGCGGGCATAAAGTTCACATCATCCCGAAAAGACTAAGCGTTGTTCGAATAAAATCCGAACAGCGTAAACTTAAATTATTGGGAGGAATAAACCAATGAAGAAGAGAATATTGGCAGCAGTAATTGCTGCAGCAACAGTTCTTTCACTTGCAGGATGTAAGGAAAACACTACATCGGGTGCTGGCAACAGCGGAACCAATAACGGCGATTCCGGCAACACCAGTACTCCTACAGGCTCTGAGGACGCTTACGCTGAGGCTCAG
>JBJESA010000199.1:0-2171 GCA_051882535.1 Oscillospiraceae bacterium | reverse complement strand
TTGTGATTTTTCCGTTGTCGATTGTAAGCATACAGGTGTTCTGCTCAACGATAATGAACGATATATGTCGGGAAACCGTTGGAACGAACAAGAACAAAGTCCTGGTCGCCGCCAAAGTCGGTTGCCTTAAGCCATAATGCACCGTCCTTTTCGTAGGTGTGTCCGCCCTTCTTGAGGTGATCGATAACCTCAGCTACCGCACCACTGTTGTGCAGACTGCTCTCCTTAAACCAGTTGTCGTACTTTATGCGGTACTTAAGCAGGTCGTCTTCCAGAATCTGCTCGTTAATCGGGAGAGCATAGTCTACGAGTGACTTCCTTCTTGCGTCCTCGTCAGACTTTGACAGTGCATCGGCGCCGTGCAGATCATAGTAGTTCTTTGCATGGGCGATAATGTCTACGCCGAGGTAAACGTCCTCGGGCATATAAAACGGGTCGTTCTTGTCAGCGGGTTCATTCTCCTTATCAACAACCGTCTTGTCGTAGATGGTCTGGCAGAAGGTTTCGTTATCGGGGATTTCTGCCATCAGCTTCTTGCCCGCCTCGGAACAAATCTGCATATAGCGGAGGTCAAGGGACTTGCCAAACTTTGCAACCTGATTTCCTGCATCATTGATGTAGAACTCGCGGTCTGCCTTGTAGCCCGCCTCTTCAAGAAGTGAAGCAAGGCAGTCACCGATTGCACCACCACGTGCATTACCGATATGCATAGGGCCTGTGGGATTAGCGGAAACGAACTCAACCAGAACTCTCTTACCCGCACCAAGGTCGGTCTTACCATAATCCGCACCAAGAGAAATGGTGCTTTTAACAACGTCATTGAACCAATTTTTACCGAGGAAGAAGTTCAGAAAGCCGGGTCCTGCCACTTCGATTTTAGCGAAGCCTGTTCCGTCAAGAATTGCAGTTTCCGCAATCAGAGTAGCCAATGCTCTGGGATTGGTTTTAAGCACCTTTGCACAAACGAGTGCGGCATTCGCCGAAAAGTCGCCATGTGCACTATCCTGGGGAATGGTAATCTGGAATGTAGGGAGTGGCTCCGCAGGAATCTTCTCCTCTGCCACAAGCACACCCAGTGCCGCCATAATTATCTCTTTAATTTCGGATTTTGCTTTATTTACTGCGTTATAATACATCGTTGTCACTTTCCTTTTCGTTTTAATTACATCTTAACCTTGATGGTGATTTCGTTCTCGGTCATAAGACCCGCATTCACGTCAACCGAATATTTCAGCGATATCTCTCCGCCATTTGACGAAAGATTCTGCTTAAATCGCGAAGTGGTAATACCCACCATACACGTTCCGTAATCCGTGCCATAGTGGCAATAGTGACGCACGCCGTCCTCAAACACCAGACCGGTGAAATTCTTCCCCGTTCTGGTCATTGTCAGAACTTTGTCATCAACTTTCAGCTGTGTATGACTGCCCTCGTACCCCGTAGCTTCGCTTTCGTCATAATCGATGTAGTACGAGCCTTTGTGAAAGCGGAATTCACCGCTTGTAAAAAGCTCGCTCTCATCAGTTACTCCGTCCGAAGTTTGCTTTATTTTCAATATTATTGAACAATTCTCCATTTTTAATCTCCCAAGGCTTAATTTTCTCCGACACGCTCGATTGCAAGCTGAATAAGTCGGTCGAGCAATGCGGAATATGTAATACCCATATTCTCCATCAGTTTCGGATACATACTAATTGAAGTGAATCCGGGAATGGTGTTGATTTCGTTGAGTATGATATCATCGTCATTGACAAAGAAGTCCACTCTTGAGAAGCCGCTGCATCCGCAGGCAGTATATGCTTTCTTTGCAATCTCGCGGAGTGCGTTCATCTGCTCCTCGGAGATTTTCGCGGGAATATCAAGCACAGAAGTGCCGAGTTTATACTTCGCATCGAAATCATAGAATTCCTCAGCGGGGGTAATCTGCCCGGGAATAGAAGCAATGAGGTCTCCACAGTTTCCGAGGACTGCACACTCCACCTCTTTACCGATAATCTCGTGTTCCACAACAACCTTCGGGCCGTGAGCAAAAGCTACCTTTAAGCCTTCCTTCAAAGCCTCACGATCAGCAGCACGAGATACGCCAACACTAGACCCTGCACTTGCAGGCTTAACAAAAACGGGATATCCCAGCTTTTCCTCAATATCACAACATACCTTATCCATATCAT
>JBJESA010000198.1:0-2171 GCA_051882535.1 Oscillospiraceae bacterium | reverse complement strand
GGAGGTCTAACAATGGAAATCAGCGACATCAAAATCAGAAAGACAATGCACGAAGGAAGACTTCGTGCCGTGGTATCAATAACGATTGACAACGCTATTGCAATCCACGACATAAAACTTGTGCAGGGGGACGAACGAATGTTTGTCGCAATGCCCAGCCGCCGTGAGGACAGCGGGATTTTCCGCGACATTATTCATCCCATCTCCTCAAACGTCCGCGAAGAGATTGAAGAGAAAATCCTTAACGCCTACCAAAGCTATATACAATGACAATTCAGAGGTGCCCTTCACTTTGAGAGAAGCATTTTCGTTTTCAGAATTGCAACCTGAGTTTTAGCGTCAGAAATCTCATTGTTCAATATCATTTCTACCGCTTTATCAAGCGGTATTTTTTCTACCTCGAGAAACTCATTGTCGTCAAGGTGTTGCTCCCCGCTGTGAAGCCCTCGTGCAAGATACATATGGATAACCTCTGTATCATAGGCGGGAGTCGGGAGCAGATTTCCCAGATACTCAAAGCTGTCGCAGGTGCAACCTGTTTCCTCCTTGAGTTCACGAAGTCCGCAGTCACGGTGTTCTTCGCCGAACTCCAGCTTACCCGCCGGAATTTCGAGAAGCACCTTGCCGTGAGGGTATCTGAACTGACGTACAAACAGCACGTCATTGTCCTCTGTAATAGCAACAACGCACACTCCGCCGGGGTGCTTAATAACCTCGCGGAGAGTGGTTTTGCCGTTCTCCAACTGAACGGTATCACTGTAGAGCTTGACGATTCTGCCGTCGTATTTCAATTCGCTTGATAACTGTTTTTCTTCCAGATGCATGATAGACACCTCTTATTTCTTAGACTCGTCGTCTTGTTCGTCCTCATCAAGTTTCTCTTTGAGAAGGTCAAAATCGATAAATCGATTGGCACTTGGAATATCTCCGCCACGCTCAGTCATATTTTCAACATTATCGGATACACGGCTGATATACTCGCTGTGTGCAGTTACATTGCTATGCTGATCGATATCATACAGATGCGAGAATCTGCGAGGCTTATTTCTTACGATAACCACAAAGACCAGCACATAGAGTGCATAGAGGATAATGCCACCGATTGTAGCATACAATCCATATCTCAGACCGGGAGTTTCGTACTCAAACGTAATATTACAAGCACCCGCAGGAACGCGTATTGCACACATTCCGCCGTTAATCTTATCTACCTCAACAGACGAGCCGTTGATATTGGCAGACCAACCCTTGCAATACGGTACACTGAATATCACCAACTTTTCGGTATCATAATCCGACTTTGCAGTAAATCCTGCCTTTGTGATTGTGAAATCGGATACACCCTGTGCGATTCGCTCGGAAGCGTCAACCTGAAACTTGGTAAGATTAATTACCCCCGAATAATACGGCTCTTCGTGGGAGAGAATATCGGAATACTTTTCCGCCTGTTCATCATTGAGAATTGCAGCACGAACCATAAGGTTATCGACCTTCTTGTTTCCCTTTACCTCGTCCTCCAAATAATAGGAGTCGTAAGCAAATCCCATTGGGAGTGCATAGTCCGTCTTGTACACATCATAACCACTCTGTGTGTTTACGTAATCGTAAATCTCCATATAGGTTTGGGGATGTGCCTCTGTAGGGTTGCTGCAAGGCACCATAAGGTACTTTACGCGTGCAAATGCTCTCAATGCGTAACGTGAGTCCTCGGGTGCAGAATTTACCGTGCGGTCAATACCCAGCAAATCATAAAATTCAAATGTCGAGCCGGGAATAATGCTCGTAAAGCTCTTAAGCGAACTCATTCCCCACAACATATTTACGTTATTTGTTTCCTTTACCCCCTCAATTCGGTAAAACTCTTCATCGTCAATTTTAAATCTCGCAGATGACATATCATTGTAATCACGAATTGAGGGACCAATTGCTCTGCCGTAGCCTACGAAATAGTATGCCAGCATCATGGAGCAGATAATAGTCACAGTAGTTACCTGCTTCATAAACATTTCTGACGAAACCGACTTGCGCGATTTAAGCAGGAAGTGGAGAATAATAAGGAATCCTATTCCAAGAACAACAGAAATTAAGAGTTCGATGCTTGCACTTTCCTTTGCGTCATTTCCCATTCTTCCAACAAGGATTCGCGGGAGCAGGGAGCTCTTTTCCTCACC
>JBJESA010000197.1:0-9431 GCA_051882535.1 Oscillospiraceae bacterium | reverse complement strand
CTCAACTACGTTGGCGGTGAGATGGTGATGGAGGACTTCTCCCTTGCAGAGAAAGCCCCCGCGATTATCGTATCCGCGGCTATCGCAATAGTAATATCGGTGCTGATGTACTTCCTTGCCCTTGGCGTGCTGGGTGCAAAGAAGACGGATAATCAGGCGGAAAAAGAGCCGGAGTTCTGATTGAACCGATAAAATGGTGGCGTAAGCCACAACAGTTTTTTCGACAGACTAAAAATCCCCCATTCTGAAAAAGGACGGGGGATTATTTCGTTTTGGGTTACTTGTGGCACAGAGCCTCGATTTTGTCTGCCGCACCCTTGGCACCGGCACATTTTCTGAATCCGTCTGCGATTGCAGAGGCGCTCTCGCGGTAGGAGGGCGTGGAAAGCACCGTTTCCGCGGCGGCACGAATAGCTTCGGCGGTGACTTTCTTCAATCGAACGCCCGCACCGAGCATCTCGACACGAGTGGCAACCGCCCCCTGCTCCGAAGTCTGCGGAAAGGTGACGAGAGGAACGCGGTGGTAGAGCGACTCGCTCGCGGAGTTCATTCCGCAGTGCGAGAAGAACAAATCCGCTTTTGCCAGTACCGCCATCTGGTCAACAAACGGCTCTACTGTGATATTTGCGGGAATTTCGCCGAGGTCGGCGATATTCACCAGTTTTCCCACCGACATAATCACCTGATATTCGGTGCCGCCAAACGCTTTGATACACTCTTTGTAGAATTTCAGATTGTCGTTGATAACCGTGCCCATTGAAATGTAGATGAGCTTGTCGGCGGTCTTTTCAATCTCGCCGCCTGCGGGACGAATGGACGGACCGACAAACGAGTACTTGTCGGAAAAGGTCTCCGAAGCAGGCTGAAACTCGGGCGAGGTGTAGACAATCGTGTTGGTGTCGTTGCTGTTCTGGATAAGGTCGAGGAAGCTCTTTACAGGATAGCCCTTGTCCTGCAAACGCTTGATATCCTTGTTGATTTTCGGCATAGCGAAAATCATACCGAACAGGTTGCCGGGGCTTTGCTTCATAATCTTGGCGGAATGTTGGTTGAATGCAAAAGTCGTAGTAGACGACACAAACGGAATCCCGAGCTTCATAGCCGCCGCCTTGCCCCAAGCAGCCATCGAGTCCGCAACAATAAGGTCGGGCTTGAGTTCTGCCATCTGCCTGCACACCATATCGTCCAGAGCGAGCGTGGTTTCTACAAGCAGATTGATGGAGAACGCCATATCCTTTCCCACGCGGGTGGCGTCCTTTTCGGAGATTTTGCGTTCGCTGTCGTACTCGTCACAGGCGATGAATTTCGCTCCGCGAGCCTCAATCTTCTCCTTGAACGACGTATAGGAGTAGTACCACACCTCGTGACCACGCTTGGCGAGTTCTTCCACTACGCCGAGAGTGGGGTTTGTGTGACCGTGTGCGGGAATGCAGAAGAAAACTATCTTACTCATTGGAATTGTCCTCCTTGTTGGGTGCAATCTCCCCGAAAATTATGGAGATGTACTTGTTCATCGTATCTTTTGGGGGAATAGCAATGCCACGCTCGGAATCGCCAAGCACGATAATGGTGTCGCCCGGCTTGATTCCCAGCATATCGCGGGCTTCTTTCGGGATAACGAACTGTCCTTTTTCGCCGATTTTCACAGTCCAAGCGTTTTTGCCATGTGGGGGATTATTCATAGGCAATTCTCCTTTCGAGTAGGAAAAGTGTGATTTGTTATACTTATCATACCACAAAACATTCCCTTTGTCAAGGGGGATTTTTTATCGGGGAAAGTCCGAAATGTGGCTTGCCTTAAAAATTCCCCTCCGGCAACGGAGGGGGAATCAGCTTGTCGAAAAAGTATTTTTATTCTGCAAGAAACCCCACTACAAAAGGTTTTTGGGACAAGCTGACTTATGACAGCGGGTAGTCGTAAGTCTTATAACTCTCTGAGGCGATGTTTTTATCAGTTGAAAATAGCTCTGGATTATAGCAAATCAATTCTTTGCAAATGACTACAGTCTATTTGCTTTTGCAAAGTATCAGTTTGTTTTATGCCGGAGATGAATATGGTATAATTGTAATAATAGGAGCGTGATATTATGTCTGAATTCAAGAAAATACCCAATGATGAAAAATATAACAGAATAGGTCTGAATATAGCGTTTCAGCGTAAACTGAAAAAACTCACACAGACACAGCTTGCTGAACTCGTAGATATCAGTAGAACGCATATAAGCAATATTGAAGCCCCGAATAAGGTAACGCCAATATCTCTTGAGCTTGCTTTTAATATTGCCGATGCTTTGGAAATACCGGTTGAAATACTTTTTAAGTTTGAATGAGGAATTGAAATGATATGTGTATTTTGAATTTGTGTCCAGGAATAAGAACATAAACAATTTTTGAAATAGGGGGAACTATTTATGAAACCCAGAGAAGAATTTGAAATTCAGTGTTATGAATTTTTGAAAAGAAAATACGGTGACAAGTTTCATCGTGAAGGTGGAATGGATTCAACAAAATCAGATATTGCTGTGATAAAAAATAATTGTGTTGACTTTTTTATTGAAGCAAAAGACACTGCAGCACAGTCCGGGCAATTTGTCCTTCTTCCTGACGAAGATACAAAAACGTTCGTATTCTCTCCAAGAAATCACAGCGACCCCAATGAAATGAGTGACATAATGATTGAATATATGAATCAAGATTTTGAACGCTTTAACAGTGCCGGAACTGCGGGAGAGTCACTTGATATTGATTCTAATGTTTTTTCAAATTGGATAATCGGGCACTACATGGACAAAAATGTAAAATATGTTATAAGCTATAAAAACGGCTATGTTATCCTGCCAATAAGGAAATTCGCCGAATACTTTGACATATCTGCGACATATCGTATTAAAAAAAGTGGTTCCGGTAAACCGGCGAAAAAGGATATCCCTGAAATAATCCGAGAAATCTCTAAAATATATCCAACAATAGAATATTACAAAGAAGGGAAAAGCCTGATTGTGTGTACTCCGGAAAATGTTTCCCAAAAAATGTTTTCTCTTGGAAAATACACATACTTATTCTCTAAACAAGACACTAATACTTACGAAATCAGAAAATTATCAAACACATACAACATGAACGTAATATTCTCAATATGGTTAAAGCGTTCACAGGATTTAGGTGATTTAAGGGAATTTGAATGGGATTTATAATACAACACCTAATTATATCACTTTACAGTAACAAGAGGCAGTACGATTGACGAGCTGCCTCTTGTTTTTTATTTTGTCAGTACTTTTACAATTTGCTGTGTTACATATTGGAGAACATCAACAACTACCGAGTTACCAAATTGTTTATATGCTTGATTATTACTTTCACATATTATATAGCTCTCCGGATACCCCATAAGACGGGCACATTCTCTTGGGTGCAATTTTCGTGGTTTGCCATTTATCAGATAACCGCCTGTTTTAGAAAAAACTCCGCCTCCGTTTGCAGAAAGCGTTATGGCTATTCCTTTTGTACTGTAAATTCGTTCGCCTTGCCCGCCTTTATTTACAATGCCGAGTTTAATCGGAGAATTACTATACTTATCGTCTTTTTTGCCATTGTAATGTGTATCTTTTCGTTCTACATACAAGTGATTTACTAATGTCTCATCGTCAAGCAAGAAATCTTCAACGTGTTTTTCTAATTTAAACGGCTTTGGAAACTCAAAATTCGAAATATGCAAATCGTTTCTGAAACATACCATATATATTCTCTCGCGTTTTTGAGGTATTCCATAATCGGTTGCACTTAAAACCTTATAATTGAACGAGTATCCTAATTCCTCCATTGTTGATTTTACAACTTCGAGAGTACGTCCGTTATCATGGGAAGCAAAGTTTTTTACATTT
Organism: Oscillospiraceae bacterium; assembly: GCA_051882535.1. Taxonomy (GTDB): domain Bacteria; phylum Bacillota; class Clostridia; order Oscillospirales; family Ruminococcaceae; genus CAG-115. Next base: position 5,547 of record JBJESA010000197.1, on the reverse strand, counting down.
TCCAAAAAAACAACTTTTGGGTTTTTTTCCTTAACTATTCTGGCAACATCAAAAAACAGTGTGCCTCTGCTATCTTCAAAGCCGCGTTGCTTTCCGCTTATAGAAAAGGGTTGGCAAGGGAATCCTGCACATAAAATATCGTGGTCGGGGATTGCTTTCTCATCGACTTTTGTGATATCACCTTCCGGCATATCGCCATAATTTTTCAAATAAACTTGCTGAACTGCTTCATCCCATTCGTTAGAATAAACGCATTTAGCTCCATAGGATTCAAGAGCAAGACGAAAGCCGCCGAGGCCAGCAAATAAATCGATGAATGTATAATTTTCAAGCGATTTTTCGCATACTTCTATCATATATTTTCCTCCGAAATATAGGGCAGGTATCTTATAAAATCCTTACAACACATTTTATCACATTTTCTTGTAAAAAGCAATGGGTTTTCTGTATACATAAAAATCCCGTATCCAACATTTTACAAATGGATACGAGTATACGGCTTTGTAGTTCACTTCCCCCATAGAAAAAATCCCCCTCCGGCAACGGAGGGGGATTTGGTGATTTTGAACGCTGTCAGGTGTTTTCAAGAGAATCTTGTACCTATGACAATACGTTCGTCTGTGGTCAGTCAAAGTTCGGCTCTTCATCGGTGCAGCTGAATCCAAGTCCGCTGTCCGAGGTATTTCCCGAACTGCCGACATAGGCTATGCACTGTCCTGCCTTTACGGTATCTCCGACACTGACTTCAAAGCCGAGGTCTTTATCAAGGTGGTGGTAGAGCGTATAAATGCCGCCGCTATGCCTGATGACAATGGTATATCCTAGAATGTCCTTATGCCATTGTTCATATCCCACAAAGATAACTTCGCCGTCCTCAATTGCCATAACCTTAGTTCCGTAATCGGCTGGGATAAATCTGTATCTGCCGGTACGGTCTTCGAGTACGCCGAAATTTTCAAGCGGTGAGCTGTGAGGTTGTTTCAGCCACTCTTGCACCGCAGAGGAGGCTGAGCGGTCATCGGTTGAGAGGTATTCGGGGGAGATTGCGGGGACGTAGTATGCTCCATAATTGTTCAGCCCTTTTTTCAGAAATTCATCATCAAAGTTATGGTTGTCAAGCTTTAGAACGAAACGGTAGTAGGGCATAGTGTAGCCATCACTGTTGGTGCGGTATACAAGCTCTGTGAACTCGACCTTTTTTTCGGTTACACTATCGGATAGGTAACCGGCGGGAACGGTGGTATAGTAATTCCCCGAAAGCAGTTTTGCAAGTGCATCTTTAGCGGTGATTGTCGGGTAAAAGCCAACAGCAATAAGGTCGTCCAGTTGATTGTATTGGCGAATATAAATTTCATCATCTTGGGAGAAAAACTCTATAGAGGTGAAGTTGTGATATAAAAGTGCTTCAAAGAGGTTTTCGGAATTTTTGTGATATTTGACATGGTTTACAGGCTCGCCACTGAAAGAATAGTTGCGATATGAGTCAATATAAACATCGTGAAAAAGCATTTTGTCGCTCCATTCGGAGAACAGAAATTGGTACGCGTTTTGTATAAGGGACATTTCGCTGTCCGTTTTAACCGAACAATCCTTGGGCAGTGATGTTTCTTTGGCGAGAATGTAACCTCGTGGTATGTCAGCATTTCCCTTAAATATTGGAAGTTCATCTGTTTCAAGGCTCTCGTTCCATGGATTGTTGCCGAATAGCTCAGATGAATCATATGCTAACATTATCTCATAACTGTTTCCGCTGTCCTTCAGTGCAGAGTTAAACTTTTTAATCGAATTATCTTCGTTATAATTGAGTGGTAGGTCGTTGTAGTAGATTTTATAGTATCTGCCATCATCAAATGTGTCGGAGCTTGTTTCGGACGTGTATATTTTTTCCGAAGTGGTATTTGACGCGTTTGCATTTAAAACAGCACCGTTGTCGCTGTGTCCCACCTGCAGTATCACCACTCCCAGCACGGCCGCCGCGGCACACGTTCCTCCGATGGAGTAAAACAAGGTCTTGGATATGCGTTTTTTCGCGGTTTGGTCGATGGGGGCGGCTTCGGCGATTTTCTTATCGCTTATGTAGTCGAGTGATGATATTATTCGTGGAATTTTCATAGATAGATTCCCTCCTTTTTAAGATAATTGCGGAGTTTATTGCGTGTGCGGTAGAGGATATTGTTCACCTTGCTCTCGGAGAAGCCGTAGCGGTCGGCAATCTCGGCAACCGAGTCGAAGCACCAGTACTTCCGCAGAAATACGCCCCTTGCGTCACGGCTCAGCGTGCCGAGAAATTCGTCAATCGCCCTGCCGAGTTCCTCGTCTGTCGTTTCGGCAGAAAGGCGGCTGTCGGGGATAATGTCGCTTAGTTCCTCCAGAGAGCAGTCGAAGTCCGAGTTTCGCTTTTTCCGCGTGTTGAATTTCAGACGTGAAAGCGAGATGTTGCGGGCAATTTTGCAGATGTAGGCTTTGAGGTTGGCGGGACGATTGGGCGGGATAGAGTTCCACACGCCGAGGAGAGCATCGTTGACGCACTCCTCGCTTTCCTCGTGGCTGCCGAGTATGTTGTAGGCTATCTTCAGGCAGAGCGGCTTGTATTTGTGCTGGGTGTGTGCTATAGCGTTTTCATCGCGTGCGAGGAACAGTTCGACTATCTGACTATCCTCCATCTTGTCACCTTCTTTGTGGTTGGATTAAAAGGCCTTTCACTTGATAAGTAGTCTTTTTGGGGAGAATCTCTCAAAATACGTAAAATCAGGCTGGCGATAAAGGCACATCTACTTCGTCAACGGCTTGTCGGCAGGCACAAAGCCTAGCCGACAAGCCGTTTCCTCGTATCTGTACCTTTCTCACCAGCCTATTCGCTGACTTTTGACAAGCTGATTTAAATCTGTTCTACCATTATGTCACCCTATTGTAATCAGTCGAGAATTTTTCCGTCAGTCGAGATTATCGCAACGCTCCACGGAATAAATTTGCCGCAGATCGTAGAAATCGGTCATTCTTCTCCTCTTTCCCTACGCATTTTTTCGGCGTATGCTTTGGGAGAGCAGCCGAAGTTCTTTTTGAACACGCGGGAGAAGTACAGCGGTTCGGAATATCCGCAGATATACGCTATCTGTGAGATGTTCTGCTCCACGCCGTGGGTAGAGCAGAGGTGCTTTTCCGCCATCTGCATACGCAGGCTGATAAGGTAGTTGTGGGGAGTCATTCCCATTTCGCTCTTAAACAGCTTTCGCAGGTAATCGTAGGAGAACGGAATTGTCTTGAGGAACTTGTCCAGCTCATAGTCGCAATTGGTGAAATTCCGCATAATGTCGCTCTTGATAACCTCGACTACATTGCGAAGCGGCTTATTGTTGCGGAATGCGATTACGTAGTTCACAATAAGATTGCCGAAAGCCGCAACGATTATCTGACGGTTATCCATCTTGCTGCTGAAATAGTAAAACGCGTCTGTGAACGCCCGCAGAATATGCCCGTCGCTGTCGTCTGTGATAATGGTAGGCTCCTTGAAAGGCAGAGTCGCATCGCTGATGTTCGCGTGGATATTGGTGAAACCGCTGTCGCTGTTGTTCATGTGGGGAGTGTTCGGCGGGATAATCACAATGTCGCCCTCGCTGTAGGAGAGCGTTTCATCACCAAAGGAGAACCGCCCCTCGCCGCTTGTACAGTAAACCAGTTCCCAGTCGTCGTGGCAGTGCTTGTGGGTAGCGAGAGTCTTCAAATTCTTTGCAATATAAGAAATATTGTTCATATAATTCTCCTTTAAAAAATGGCTTTGCAATGGCGAATTTCGCCAATTATTCTTTTCCCTGTCCTCACAAATCTAACCGGAAAAATTTATGCAGTTTACACAATTTTATAAAAATCCTGTTGAAATGCGGGAATTTATATGATATACTTAGAATACGGAGTAATGAAAACGTTTTCTGCTGCTTCTTACTTGAAGTAATCAAGAAGTGTTTTCGCTTCGGCTTCGGTGAGGGCAGTGCTCCACGGGACGCGGCATTCGGGCTTTACCGGATACTCGGCAAAGCGTGCGGTGCGGTCGCGGTGAGAATCTCCCCACTTGTTGAATCCCTCAGCGGCAATGTGCGAATCCATTTCGCAGTCGATGAAGGAGGTCTTTCCGTAATCACGCCATGGACGTGCAAGGTAAATCGAACCGTCCGCTACTCCCTCTTCACGAGTGAGGCGGCACTTATTAAATACAATGCCGATTTCCTGCTCGGCTGAATGCGAGGGTGCGGCAACGTATCCATGCCCGCGTGCGTCACACAGCGACTTGATTTCGCAGCTGTCGAACAGCGTGTCGCCGCAGCCGAAGATGAAGTCGACGGTACCTGCGACAAGGCAATCGCGGAAAATCTGCTTCTGAGAACCCGATGTTCGCAGCGAATCAAGGAGAAATCCCTTGTAGCGTGCTATGAGGTCTTCGGGGAGCGGTCCGCAGAAGATGGTGTCCTGCGTGGAGATAAACGCACAGTTCTCCGCAAGGAAGTTGTCGGCGTAGACGGTGAGTGCGACTTCCTGACCGAGCTTTTCGGGCCGGCGGGCGTCGTTCTCGATGGTGAGATTACGCAGCGTCACGTTCGGGGCGGTAACCGCAACGGTGTAGGTGCGGAAGGTGTTGAACTCGCGGCCGTCGGAGGCTATTTTCTTGGCATAGTCGCCGTTGACGATAACCGTTTTGTCCAATCCCGCACCGACTATTTCGATGTCGGGCGTGCTGATTTCAAACTTCTCCCTGAATGTGCCTTCGGGCAGGACGATTCGGGTGTGGGGTGTGACGTTTTTGAGAACGTCGGAGAGCTTATCGCTTGTTGTAATGCGGATTTCGTTCATTTGAGTATTCCTTTCAGTGCCGTTTTGTGCTGATTTAGACATATTGCATTCCTTACCCATTATATATTTTGTGGGTGATGTTTTCAAGAACAAATACTCATTTTTGTGAATGATGCACAAAAAATGTAAAGTGTTTTTGGCTATTTGCAAGGTAGTGTTAAATTTTTAACCACTGAAAAGTGCATATTTGTCCGAAAAGTCCATAAAAGTTCTGAAAATGGAATTGTAATCAAAGGGCACTTTACGTTAAAATAGAAAATAAGCGTTACTGCTTTCGGGCGGGACAACTATGCTTTCGAATGTCCGAATGGACAGTATACATATTGTGGGTTGAATCCGATGTGATTCGGGTTTAACCGAGGTTTAAAGGTCTTGGATTTCAGATGAACAACAATATCTCATTCGGTCAGTACAAGGGTATAGACCTTACGATACTGACAATCCTGACAGCGGTGGCTGAGGCGGTTGTCGCACTGGCGGCGTCAAAATGGTTCCCCAACGAGCTGTACTCACTTTCGCCGATGGTGGCGATGGTGTGCATCGTGATGATGCGGTGGGGGCCGTGGGCGGCTATCCCCGCAGTGGTTTCCGGTCTTGCGTTCTGCTTGGCGACGGGGGCTTCGGGCGAACAATATGTGATTTACTGCGTTGGCAACTGCTTTGCTCTGGTCGCTTTGGTTTGGTTCAAGGCGATGGGCAAGGAGG
>JBJESA010000196.1:0-9503 GCA_051882535.1 Oscillospiraceae bacterium | reverse complement strand
TCAGATCAGCTTCACCGCTCTTTGAGATTTCGATGATACCGAACGAGCGTTCGTTTCCGCCTCTGGGGAGCGTAAGACTGCCGGGATTCATCACCATCACACCGTTAAGCGTTTCAATTTTCGGAACATGAGTATGTCCGTACAGTGCGATTGAACACTCATTCCTAACGGCAGCACCGGCAAGCATTTCAATTCCGAAATTTACTCCATAGCGATGTCCGTGGCAGCAGAAAATCTTCTTCCCGCCGGCTATTGCTATATGCTCCTCAGAGTGAAAGCCGTAGTCGCAGTTTCCCGCAACATACACCAAGCCCTTTGTGGGGTAAAGCATCTCAACATCGCGGAAGTCGTTCTCACCGTCGCCCAGATGAATAAGCATATCGAAGTCCTTGTTTTGGGTGAGAACTTCTATCAAACGATTGGAATTCCCATGGGTATCCGAAGCAACTATAATTTTCATAAAACCAGCCTTTCCAAGCAATTATTGAACTGCAATCTCATATAGTAATTGTAGCACAAAATCTCCGAAAAATAAAGTCACCCTGCCAAAGTTTGGCTAATTTGCACAACAAGCGTTTTTGAAAGGAGAATTCCCTATGAATATACAGAATATGGATAGCCTGTTAGCAGCCGCCGGCAAGCAGCTTAACACCTCGCCCGAGGAACTGAAAAAATCGCTGCAGAGCGGCGATATCAAAGCACTCTCCAAATCGCTCTCAAAGTCCGACAAGGAGAAACTTCGCAATATTCTCGCAAACAAGGAACTTATGAGCAAGCTGAAATCTGCATCAAACCCCGAAGATATTATGCGGCTGCTGAATAACAAGTAAAATTGAAGGAGGGCACGGCTATGGATAATCTCGAAGAACTTCTCCGTGCTCTCGCGGAAGATGACGATGAGCCAAACGAAACGCAGTCCGCCGCCGAAAACACATCATCAGAAAACAACGCCCAGTCGGGAGGACTTTTCTCCGGACTCGACCCGGAAATGCTGATAAAGCTGTTCGGCTTGTTTGAAACGCTTAATCAGCCCGACGACAACGAGCGGTTTCTACTGGCGTTAAAGCCGCTCCTCCGCGAGGAAAACCGTGCCAAAATCGACTCTACACTTCGCTTGATGAAACTATTATCTCTGCTCCCGCTGTTAAAAAACAGCGGGCTGCTGGACAATCTGGGAAAACTGCTTTAGTGCATAAGGAGGTATTATGGTCTGGAATACTACACAGTCCTCGCTGTACAAAGCAGTGAGCGACTATAACAACGAGATAAGCCGCAAAGAACGCCAATCTGACGAAGAAATCCCCGCAGATCGTCATTCTGCCACGGAAATCCCTGCAGATCGTCATTCTGACGAGAATTGCGATGCCCCAAAATCGCACTCCAACACGACAGCAGGCTGCCGAAAATGTGTAGACTGCCCCCACTGCCGAACTCACCGTAAAGTGAACTCATCGTCTCTTGCCGGACTTAACTTTGACAAGGATATGTTATTGCTTTTGGGGCTTATTCTCATACTTTACGAGAATGGTGCCGACTCGAAACTTATAGCAGCACTTGCAATTACTCTGCTTGGTTAATTTGCACAAATTTCTCGTAAAAAACACCTTGATTTTAGGCTCTTACAAGACTTGTATTTTAATGGGAAATTTGATATAATTAATAAAGTACAGTATTGGCGATTACGCAGATGTCACCTTCGTACCGACCGGTACGAAGGTTTTATTTTTAGGAGAATTTATGTTTGACCGTATAAAGGAAGAAATCGCGTCAATAAGGGCGAGGGACCCTGCTGTCCGTTCGGCTTTTGAGGTTATTTTCCTCTACCCGTCGTACAGAGCGATTAGGGACTACCGCCGTGCTCACTGGTTTCACGAGCATGGATTCACCTTTATCGCACGCTGGATTTCTCAACGTTCCCGACACAAGACGGGCATAGAAATCCACCCCGGTGCAAAAATAGGCAAAAACCTGTTTATCGACCACGGTGCAGGCGTTGTTATCGGTGAAACTACCGAAATCGGCGACAACTGCACACTTTACCAGAATGTAACCCTCGGCGGTACGGGTAAGGACGTTGGAAAGCGTCACCCCACGCTCGGAAACAACGTTATGGTTGGGTCGGGTGCAAGAGTGCTGGGGCCTTTCAAGATTGGCGACAACTCCAAAATCGCCGCCAATGCGGTTGTACTGGAGGAAGTTCCCCCGAACTGTACCGCAGTCGGTGTCCCCGCACGGGTGGTAAAACGCGACGGCGTTAAAATCTCGAACAGTGAACTCGACCAGATTCACGTTCCCGACCCTGTTTCCGAAATTCTCTGCAAGCATCTTATTCAGATTGAGCGTCTGGAGAAGAGAGTTCAGGAGTTGGAGTCGGAACTTGAAAAGCAAAGAAAATCCAATCAGGAGTGATAATATGAAAATCTACAACACGATGACCCGCAGTAAGCAGGAGCTCACCCCGGTTACCGAGGGGACCGTTAAAATCTACTGCTGCGGCCCCACAGTTTACAACCTCATTCATATAGGAAACGCACGTGCATTGTGCGTATTTGATACTCTTCGTCGATATCTGGAGTTCCGCGGCTATAAGGTGTTCTATGTCCAGAATTTCACCGATGTTGACGATAAGATAATCAAGAAGGCAAACGAACTAGGCAAGACCGCTTCCGAGGTTTCCGAGAATGCTATCAAGGAGTACTTCACCGATGCAGACGGGCTGAATGTAAGGCGTGCAGATGTCCACCCCAAGGTTACCGAGTGCATGGATATCATTATTGACATCGTAAAAACGCTTGTTGATAAGGGGTATGCCTACGAAGCAGACGGAGATGTGTACTTTGAAACTTCGAAATTCCCGGAATACGGCAAGCTCTCCCACCAGCCGCTCGATGATTTGCAGGCAGGTGCACGTATAGAAGTCGGCGAGAAGAAACGTGACCCGATGGACTTTGCTGTTTGGAAGGCTGCGAAGCCCGGCGAGCCGTATTGGGATTCTCCCTTTGGAAAAGGTCGCCCCGGTTGGCATATTGAATGTTCGGCAATGTCCAGACACTTCATTGGCGATACTATTGATATTCACGGCGGCGGTGCAGACTTGATTTTCCCTCACCACGAGAATGAAATTGCACAAAGTGAGTGTGCGACAGGCTGCCAGCTTGCAAATATCTGGATGCACAACGGTATGCTGAATGTGGATAACAAGAAGATGTCCAAGTCGGCAGGCAATTTCTTCCTCGTACGCGATATGGCAAAGGAGTTCGGCTACGAGCCTATACGCTTTATGCTGCTTTCCGTTCACTACAGAAGCCAGCTTAACTACACAACTGAGGTTATTGAAAGCTGCAAGGCTGCTCTTACCCGTCTGTACAACTGTCGCGACCTTATCGAGCGTACTCTTCCTACTGCAAAGGACGGAGAGGCTTGCGAAAAGACTCTCTCGCAGATTAAGGAAGTTCGCGACAGCTTCGTAAACTCGATGGAAGACGACTTCAATACCGCTGATGCGATTGCTGCTGTGTTTGAGCTTGTTCGTGCGATTAACACCGCACTCACTTCCGAACTTGCGGATATGACCAAGGGCGACATTAAGGCATATCAGGACGAATTCAATGCCCTCACCGGAGTTCTCGGTCTGCTGTACACCAAGAAGGACGACGAGATTCCCGCAGAGGTGCAGGCACTTGTTGACCAGCGTAAGGAAGCACGCAAAGCAAAGAATTTCGCACTAGCAGACGAACTCCGCAACAAGATAACCGAAATGGGCTACGTTGTCGAAGAAACTCGTCAAGGAACTATTATCAGAAAGGCTTAAAATGAAACTCAAGAATACAATTATCGCAGCATTGCTTGCAGCTACCACGCTGCTTGCGGGCTGCAAGGAAAACACTACAAATTCAAAAGACAGCGACTCGGACACTACAAGTACCCCCGAGTCCTCCACAAATGAAGGAGAAGAAAATATGGGCGTTGTAAGCAAAAAGCCGCAGGAGATTGACGGATTCAAGGGGAACACCGTAGAGGTTGCTCCCAAAGCAGGCGACCTTATCGCCACATTTGAAATCGAGAATTTTGGTACAATAAAGGCTGTTCTCTTCCCCGAGGCAGCACCTATTGGCGTTGAGAATTTCCGGAAACTCTGTGATTCGGGATATTTCAAGGGACTCACAATTCATCGCGTAGTAAAGGACTTTATGCTGCAGGGCGGTTCGCTTAACGGCGACGGCACAGGCGGTGACGCACTCGTAAACGACGGCGAATTCGGTATCGAAACCGCACAGAATGCACGTCACTTCTATGGTGCTTTGTGCTATGCAAACGCACAGGGACGCAACTCCACACAGTTCTATATCGTAAACAATAAGCAGCCGCAGGATTTGGGCGAATTTAATTTGTCCCGCTACCGCGAAATCGTTGAAGAGGGCAAGTCCTATATCGCCCAGGCTGAATCTATGGGTGTCCCCGCGGCTCTTGAATACTACACTTTCCAGACACAGTACTACCAGAACACCATTGATTGGGTAGAGGGTGCAACCGATGAAATCAACGCACTTTACAAGGAAAAGGGCGGCACACCTTTCCTCGATGGAAACTACACCGTTTTCGGACAAGTATATGAGGGATTTGACGTAATCGACAAAATCTCCGAAGTCGAGGTTAAGGACAGCGGCAGCGGCGAAGCAAGCAAGCCGGTGCAGAATATTACCATCACAAACGTTACTGTCACTAATTTCGCTGAATAAGGGGGCAAACAGATGAAACTAAAGAACGCGTTAATCAGCATTGGTCTTGCTGTTACCTGTCTTGTAACTTCGGGCTGCAAAGGCAAGACTCTTCCGGGCAATATCGGCAACGAAGTCACCTTTAAAGACGGGGATCTCATTGCGGAAATCATTATCGAAGACTACGGCACCATAAAGGCGAAACTCTTCCCGGAGATTGCTCCAAACGCGGTTGATAATTTCGTCAAACTCGCCGATAACGGATATTACGATGGATTGAAAATCCACCGTGTTGCAAAGGATATGTGTATTCAAGGCGGCTCTCTCAACGGAGATGGCACAGGCGGCACAGCACTCATCAACACCGATGGAGTGTTTGCGAACGAAATCAGCCTTGATGCAAGACACTTCTATGGTGCCCTCTGCTCTGCCAACCAGTTCGGTAAAAACACCACTCAGTTCTATATTGTAAACTGTAAGACCCCGCAGGACATAACTCAATACGACTCTGCGAAAATTCTTGAAAAGGCAGCTGAATTCACCAGTGCCAAGGAGAATACCGATTCTTTTGATCCCGATTATGACTATATTGTCGCTCAGGAAGCATACTACACGGAACTTGCAAATATGCTCTCCAAAGCAAGCGAGGAAGTGGTTACAAAATACGCAGAAAAGGGCGGCTATCCCCTCTGGGACGGCATGAGTACCGTATTCGGGCAGATGTATGAAGGCTTTGATGTTTTGGAAAAGATTACAGCGGTAGAAGTAACCACCAATAGTCTTGGTAAAGTCGAACGTCCTAAATCAGATATCATTATAAGCAGCGTAAAGGTTACCAAGTATGTAACTCCCGAGCCTGTCGAGGAAGAAACCTCGTCAAGTTCCAAGAAAAAGAAGAAATAACACAATCCCTGCCCCATAAATCGGGGCAGGTTTTTTGTACTTACAAAGCATTTTCAATCAGCCACATAAGCGTCTGCAATGCCGCCTGCCGCTCATCATCGGAGAGTGTGCCGCCATTTCGTGTACGGAATTTTGAGGTCACAATAATGCCCCCATCGCCGCCTTCCTGAACTTTTATACCGTAAGCCTCACAAGTTCGCTCTCGGTTGTTGTAGAAGTAGTTGAGAAGAACACGGTCGGATTTTCCGCTTATCACCATCAGTCCCGCCGTCCGCAGACTATCATAAAACTTCCCAAACCGCCCGTTTATGAGTTCCCTAGAGCCGTTCGGGACTGCTGTTTTCCCGTCCTCCGAGTTGGTCATTCCCCGCCCGTTTTCCACAATCCTCAGCCGCGGAATAAGCGTAGCTCTCCCCGCCTGCATATCGCTCATAAGGTCGAGAAGTGTGGCTTTGGGTGATAATCCCAACTCATACGCATTCTCAATCAAAGAGAGCGGCTTCTCGGCTGAAGTAATTCCCTCTGTAAACGTCAGCTCTGTCAACTCCTCCGCACTCTCGGCACAGCAGACAGGCATATTCAAACTGCACCTCATATCAAAGTAAAGAGTGTTCAATGCGTCTTCCACATTTGTAAGTTCAAAACCATCTCCCAGAATAAGCAGTTTTGTTTCGCACATATAAATCGTCTTTCCGTCGATTAGCGAGATGTTGTCAATTGCCTGTGCAAGCGTTTCTCCCTCGCCCGTCACCTTGATGACATTCTCTTGTGAAGCGTCAATGGTATCTCCCCCGCTGCCGCTGCTGCTGAAAAGGAGTGCACTCACACGGTAGCCGTTGTCGTAGTCAATCGCCGCCGCCTGAATAATCGCACGTTTTCCGATTTCTGTTGCATTTCCCACTCGCGAACAACCCGAGAACAGAAATGCCGCCGCCAAAACAAGAATTATCCCTCTTTTCATGCCGTACCCTCCTTTCGGCGATTTGTTGAAGCCGAATATACCCTCTCGATAATCTTCCATGCGGAAAGCAGCATCACTCCACTTCTGAATACTGCCGCCAACACCCAAATTGCTGCCGCAACTCCGTCCAGCCGCTTGAAAAATGCAATATCCGACAACGAAGCTGCCGCAATAAACGGATATTCGCAAATGCCGTACATCTCACGCAGCACAAGAATACATACCACGCACAGCATCACTGTTGCCGCTGTTGAGAACACTCCGAACAACAGCCCGCACTTTCCCGCCGAATTGTTGTTCTTTCGGTTGACGAAAGGCAGCAACGCCGAAAATATCAGATAATCGCCCCCACGCATAAACCGCCAGACCGCTTCGTCCAAACCGATGCCAAATCCTCCGCCAAACGTAATTTCCGAGGAGGAAACCTCCATATAGGGAATATCAGCGAGTATCACCGAAACAGTCACCAACACTGCACCTACTAAGAATATCACCCCCGCACGTGCCAACGATTCTACACCCATTATTGCGGCATAGACTGAGAAAATCGCCGAGGTGATAAACAATACCAATAATGAGCCGCCAATCAGCAGATTCTTCAATGCAAACTCCGCCGAGTAAAACAATGTCAGCAAAGCCGCCCCAACCAAGACAGCCGCCGCTCCCAGTGCAAACACCCACCCGAAAAAGCGGTTCTTCCGATAAATCGCACCCCAGAAATCCTCGCCACGAAACGAGTACACGATAAACGGCAAAGCAAAAACAAACATCGCAATCTCGCTTATTATAAGTGATACAATCGACCATATCGCATTGTTTGACGGCATATTGGGGTAGACGATTTCGGCACTCAGCCGAGTCAGTATCAATATGCAAAACAGCTGCGAAACGCTGATTTTTTTGTTGCTCTCAATCATTTGGTGACGCTCCATTCAGGTCTTGCAGGACGATATTGCTTTTCGCAAGTTTCTTCCACCCCGCACGTACAAACATATCACGAGTTGCCTTTGGTGAGAACGGCGAAATCGGTGCCATATAGGGAATTCCATACGTGGAGAGTGAACACATCTTGATAATTACCGCTCCTGCCAGTACCATCAAGCCATACAGCCCGAATACTCCTCCCGCAATTATATACAAGAAACGCAGCACCACCGTCTTTTCGTACTGTGTTGGAACAACAAAGCTGCACAATCCCGACAGTGCCACTATCAGCACCATAGGAGCCCCCACAAGCCCCGCATTGACCGTAATATCACCGATTACTATACCGCCTACCACGCCGATTGCATGACCGATAGGCCGCGGCAGGCGAATTCCCGCTTCTCGTAATATCTCGTACATAAAGTGGATAAATAAGCACTCGAACATTAACGAAAAAGGTGCTGTCTGCTCCGCTGCTGCAAGATTGAGTATTAGTGCCGAGGGCAACATTTCGGGGTTGTACGATGCCACCGCAACATACGCCCCGGGAAGAAATATCGTCAAGAAATACGCAAACAGCCTTACCGCACGAATAAAGAACGCATAGAACGGCTTTTGAGTGTAGTCGTCCAGCGTCTGAAAGCTCTCGATAAAAAGGTGCGGAACTACCAGTGCAAATGGAGTTCCGTCAACGAGTATTCCCACGCGTCCTTCATACAGTTTTGCGGCGAATGTGTCAGGACGCTCGCAAGTCCCGCATTCGGAGAAGAACCACCCGCCTTTTCCCTCAAAATACGGCTGAATATAGCCGCTTTCAAGAATGGTGTTGAGTTCTACAGACTTCAGCCTTTCGCGAACATTTTCCAGAAGTTTTGGAGAAACCTTATCGGAGATGTAGCACAAACAAATATCTGTATTCGAACGAGAACCGATACTCTGCAAGTCGAACACGAGGGTCGGCGACTTGATTCTTCGGCGAATAAGTGCCATATTCGTCCGTATAACCTCGCAAAACCCTTCCCGCGACCCGCGTACATTAAGTTCCGAAGAGGGTTCGTCAATACCCCGCGACTTATACCCTTGGATTCCGATACCGATAGCCCTTGCACAACCATCAATCAGTATTATCCCAAACCCCGACTGGTATTTCAGTATCAAATCGTCAAAATCCGCAATATCCAACTGCTCTGCGGCTATCATATACACCTCAAAAAAGTGGGCTAGCAGATTGTCGGGCGGCATCTTTTCCTCATTCCCGAGATGATTTAGCTTGTTGTAAATAAGCTGAGCCAAGGTATCCGTGCTGGTCATTCCCTCGCAAGTTATCACAGCTATTCTATTCCCGCAAACCATACCCGTTTTAATAATCAAATCGGACGAATTAGCGGTGACGTTTTTTATGAAGTTTAAATTCTGCTCCAGCGAAGCATAAAGGGGCTGTTTCAGGTCAGGCATTTTTTCCACGATATTTCCTCCCTCAGTAATATATGGGAGTATTTTTCCCGTAAAACCTCGGATTATTCTTACCATTAGAATCAAAAAACGACCGTACAATTAATGCACGGTCGTTTATTTTACTTGCCGATAATCATCAGCAAAATTGAAAAGTAGTGGAATACACTTCCCGCCACCGTAAAGATATGCCAAATAGAGTGAAAATACTTCTTCGACTTGAGTGAATAGAAGATAATTCCGCCCGTGTAGCACAAGCCTCCAATCAGCAGGAACCACAGCGACAACGGAGAGCATCTCTCCAGCATCGGTTTGATTGCGATTATTACAACCCACCCCATTGCAATGTAACACACAATCGAGGGCTTGCGGAACTTCTCGAGATTGATTGAATTCATCACAATTCCAAGAATAGCCGCTCCCCACACAATTCCGAACAGCGTCCAGCCCAAGCCGCCACGCAGGGGAATGAGCGTTATCGGCGTATACGTTCCCGCAATCAGAAAGAAAATCGTGTCGTGATCCATTATGCGGAAGAACTTCTT